>JALZAJ010000408.1 GCA_030948465.1 Bacteroidota bacterium | reverse complement strand
GATGTATATTTTGGTAAACAGGTTAAAAAGATCGTCTCAATGTTATGCTCCATGCTTCGGTTCATATCTGCAATAGCCTTTTCGTACTCAAAATCATTTACATAACGTATGCCTCTTAGAATAAAATTTGCCCCAACAGATTTACAACAATTCACGGTTAAGCCATCATAGGCAAGCACTTGTATTCTTGACTCATCAGCATAAATTTTTCGAAGCCATTCGATTCGTTGCTCCTCGGAAAACATGGGAATTTTATTGCTATTACGCCCGATGCCTATCACAAGTTTATCAAATAAGGGAAGCGCCCTGTCAATAATATCAGTGTGGCCCAACGTTACCGGATCAAATGTGCCGGGAAATAAACAGACTCTTTCCATGATAGATTTATGTACGATGAAGTGATTGCTCTAATTAAAATTTTGCTTATTGCTGAGTAAATATAAAACCGCCATTCTTACCGCCACGCCATTTTCAACCTGTTGCAAGATGATGGACTGGCTTGAATCGGCAACATCGCTGTCTATTTCCACTCCCCGGTTAATTGGCCCCGGATGTAATATCACGATTTCTTTGCCAAGGCTATCCAAAATTCTCCTGCTTACTCCATACGCCAGATTATATTCCCGAAGCGATGAAAATAATACCTGGTTTTGCCGCTCCAATTGTATGCGTAACACATTGGCGACGTCGCACCATTGCAATGCTTTTTTAAGATCGTATTCAACCTGAATATCAAATGCGCTTTTTATATATTTTGGAATAAGTGTTGGAGGGCCGGCAACCATTACTTCTGCGCCCACTTTTTTTAACAGGTAAATATTACTTAGAGCAACCCTGGAGTGCATTATATCCCCGATCAGCACTACTTTTTTTCCTTCAATAGTTCCACATTTTTCTTTTATGGAAAAGGCATCGAGCAAGGCCTGTGTAGGATGCTCATTAATACCATCGCCGGCATTAATTATGGCAGCAGGAATATGACTTGCCAAAAAATGCGGCGCCCCGCTGGCGCTATGGCGCATCACCACCATGTCCACTTTCATGGATAAAATATTATTCACCGTATCCAAAAGAGTTTCTCCTTTGGATACGGACGAACCGGATGCCGAAAAATTAAGTGTATCTGCACTTAAGCGCTTTTCGGCTAACTCAAATGATATGCGGGTACGGGTTGAGTTTTCATAAAATAAATTTACAATAGTAGTATCCCGTAACGAAGGCACTTTTTTTATCGGCCTTTGCAATACCTCTTTAAATTGGGTGGCAGTGGAGAGAATAAGATCAATATCGCGGGGTTGTAAATCTTTAATGCCAAGAAGATGTTTGGTGGAAAGTTGCATTAAAGGTCAAAGCTAAGAGAAAAAAATTTAATTAGAATTGAGATTGTATAAAATCATTTATAGCTGAAGATGACATCAATATAAAATAACTTGTTCCTTATCCCATTCCACTTTTACTTTTTGCGAAATAACGGAATCGATTGATTTGCCGCAATAATCGGGTTGTATTGGAAGCTGCCTGCTGTATCTCCGGTTGATCAGCACACATAATTCAACTTTTTTTGGACGGCCAAACGCGAGCAACGCATCCAAAGCAGCCCTGATCGTTCTTCCGGTGTATAGCACATCATCAATTAATATCACATTTTTATCTTCAATAGAAAATGAAATGTGTGTTTGATTGGGCTGATGAAGTTCTTTTCTGATATCATCTCTGTAAAATGTAATATCGAGCTTGCCGTAATTAATTTTTGGATGGGGACTTATTTTTTGAAGTTGTTCAAAAATCTTATTTCCAAGATAAATACCGCGGGGTTGAATTCCAATTAATACAACAGAATCAAGCTCAGCAAAGTTCTCAATCAATTGGTACGCGAGTCGTTCTATTGTAATTTGTAACTGGTGCTTATTGAGAATAATTCGCCCTTCTCCTGTATTTAAAATTTCAGTCTCTTGAATATTCATACTTTTTGAGATTGATTACACAACCCTGCGAGATTTCAATTTCTCTTTAGGAGTTAGGAATTTCTTCATCCATAAATGGATACCGGTAGTTTACTGCCGGGTTAAAAGTTTCTTTTATAGTCCGCGCACTTAACCAGCGGTATAAATTTAGCATACTTCCTGCTTTATCATTTGTACCGCTTCCTCTTGCGCCTCCAAAAGGTTGTTGCCCAACTACTGCACCAGTCGGCTTATCATTAATATAAAAGTTGCCGGCGCTATTTGCTAATTTCTTCGTGGCCAGTTCTACCGCATACCTGTCCTGCGCTATCACGGCACCGGTAAGCGCATAGGGCGAAGTGGTGTCCACCAATTTTATTGCCTCTTCAAATTTATTTTCATCATATACATACATGGTAAGTACCGGTCCGAAAAGCTCATCACACATGGTTACATAGCGTGGGTCTGTAGTTTCAATAACGGTTGGCTCAATAAAATATCCATTCGTTTTATCGCACTTTCCCCCTACCAATATTTTCGCGTTTTTATCCTTTTTCACCTGTTTTATATACCCCTCCAGTTTATCAAAACTTTTTTCATCGATCACGGCATTTATAAAGCAGGAGAAATCTTCTACACTTCCCATTTTCATGGTTTTAATTTCTGCCACTAACTTCTTTTTTACAATCTGCGCAATATTCGACGGAAGATAAACTCTTGAGGCAGCGGAACATTTTTGTCCCTGGTATTCAAAAGCTCCGCGGCAAATTGCCGTAACCACCACATCAACATCAGCACTTTTATGAACAAGAATAAAATCTTTACCGCCGGTTTCTCCAACAATACGCGGATAGGATTTGTACAGCGATGTATTTTCGCCAATTATTTTCCACATCGTATTAAATACGCCGGTGCTGCCGGTAAAATGAATTCCTGCAAAATCGGGATGATTAAAACACACGTCACCCAACGTAGGTCCATCAACGAATATTAGATTGATAACTCCATCAGGCAATCCGGCTTCTTTCAAAATACGCATAAACATTTGGGCACTGTAAACCTGTGTATTAGCGCATTTCCAAACTACCACATTTCCACACATAGCCGCTGACGTGGGCAGGTTACCTCCTATTGCTGTAAAATTGAAAGGAGTAATTGCCAGCACAAAGCCCTCGAGTGGCCGGTATTCCATCCTGTTGTTCATGCCGGCGCCGCTTATGGGTTGCTGTTTATATATCTCACTCAGAAAGTGAACATTAAATCTCAAAAAATCTATTAACTCGCAGGCAGCATCAATTTCGGCCTGGTATGCATTTTTGCTTTGGCCAAGCATCGTGGTGGCAAGAATATATGGCCGGTATTTGGTAGCCAGCAGATCGGCGGCTTTCAAAAAAATATTCGCCCTGTTTTCCCAGGAAGTATTTGCCCATTTATCTTTTGCCCTGAGAGCCGCGTTAATTGCCTTCTTTACATGAGATGCGTCACCGCTATGAAAACTTCCCAATACATGATTTCTTTCATGCGGAGGATTTATATTCAGTTTTATACCCGTACGCACTTCATCCCCTCCAATATACATGGGGATGTCTGCTTTTTTACTTTTTAATTCTTTCAGCGCTTCTTTTAAAAGTTTCCTTTCATTACTCCCGGGGGCAAAGTCGAGAACCGGCTCGTTATCCGGCATTGGATAATAAAAATTTCCGGTATTCATAAATAAAATTTATTCATAGCAGAGGCAGCCATGAGATTTAAAAAAAAAATGAGCCAAATAATAACCGATAATCTATGCGAAATTATTTTTTCAGATACATCACCTCTTTTACAAGATTCACTGTGCGTGGCACATCCGGTAAATACATGGCAACTAAATTGGGAGCGTAATGCATAGGCGCATCAACTGATGTAATTCTTCTTATGGGTGCATCCAGGTAATCGAATCCTTCTTTTTGGATGCGGTAAGTTATCTCTGAAGACACAGAAGCAAATGGCCACTGCTCTTCAACAATTACAAGCCTGTTTGTCTTTTTAACGGATTCAAGAATAGTTTGCCAATCCATCGGGCGTATCGTTCTTAAATCAATCACTTCAGCACTTATGTTTTCTTTGGCAAGCTCATTTGCAGCTCCTAAGGCAACTTTCATCATCTTATTAAATGAAACAATAGTCACATCTTTTCCTTCCCGCACCACTTTTGCTTTTCCTATCGGTATCAAATATTCTTCTTCGGGTATCTGTCCTTTTTCTCCATACATCACTTCACTCTCCATAAAGATAACAGGGTCATTATCACGAATGGCGCTTTTCAATAAACCTTTGCCATCATAAGGATTACTCACTGAGATCACCTTTAGGCCAGGAATATTTGCATAAAGAGATTCGTAGGCTGTTGAATGTTGCGCTCCCAATTGTCCGGCGCTTCCGTTAGGTCCCCGGAAAACTATGGGGCATCCAACCTGGCCTCCGCTCATGGCCAGCATTTTAGAAGCCGTATTTAATATTTGATCAAGAGCAAGGTTCGCAAAATTCCAGGTCATGTATTCAACGATCGGGCGCAGTCCATTTTGTGCAGCTCCCACAGCAATAGCAGTAAAGCCAAGCTCTGAAATGGGCGTATCAATCACTCTTTTTTCACCAAATTCTTCCAGCATGCCCTGGCTTACTTTATAAGCACCATTGTATTCCGCTACTTCTTCTCCCATCAAAAACACTGATTCGTCACGTCTCATTTCTTCAACCATAGCTTCCCGCAATGCTTCTCTAAATGCTATCTCTCTCATTTATGATAAAATTTTTGTCCAAAGGGCTCCTTTGGAGAGTGGCAAAAATATTGGTTACACGGCAAATGAGCAAAACTCATTATGCTATTTAATTAAACTTTATTGACCCAGCAATTCGGAAAGCTTTTCACGTAACTTTTTTCCAAATATATTCTTTGCAATGATCTTTCCATCTTTATCCAGCAAAATGTTGGAAGGAATTGCTTTTATACCGTATTGGCCGGAGGTAGAATTTTTCCAGCCCTCTAAATCTGAAACCTGGTTCCAATTTAATTTATCATCTTCAATGGCTTTAACCCATTTATCTTTCTTTGTATCATAAGACACTCCAAAAACGGTAAACCCTTTGTCTTTATAATTTTTATATGCTTGTAAAACATTGGGATTTTCCCGGCGACAGGGACCGCACCAACTGGCCCAAAAATCTATCAATACATATTTACCATGAAGTGAACTTAGACTTAACAAATTTCCATCAGGCGTTGACTGCTTAA
>JALZAJ010000181.1 GCA_030948465.1 Bacteroidota bacterium | reverse complement strand
CGATTCCAAATTCTTCAACCGCCCATATTGCATATTGAATAAGATAATTGGCTACATAAGGATTTCGCTGATTGAGATCGGGCATGAACGAAGTAAACCAGCCTTTTTCAGAAATATCATAATCGCTTTGCGATGCATATTTATCAACCACCGGTTGGTCTTTGTAAGTGGTGTTGGTATAGGCGGGCCATTGATTAAAAAAATCCTTTGCAGGCATATCGGCGAATAAAAAATGTTTATCACCCACATGATTATACACCGCATCCTGAATGATTTTTAAATGATGCTCATGTGCAGCATCAATCATTTTTCTATATCCTTCGTTGCCCCCAAAGCGCTTATCTATTTTATATTGATCGGTAAATGCGTACCCATGATAGGTGCTTCGTTTAGTGCCTCCCTCAACCGTTAAGCTCATATTATTTTCAACCACCGGTGTAAGCCATAAAGCGGTTACACCAAGATCATTAAAATAATCAAGATGATTGGTTACGCCCTGTAAGTCTCCCCCATGGCGCAGGAAAGGGTTGCTCCTATCAGAAGAAGTATCATTCATATCACTAAACTTATCATTAGAAGGATCGCCATTGCTAAACCTGTCGGGCATTATTAAATAAATCAGATCTTTCGCCGTAATGCCCTGTGCATAGCTGGTTCCATTGCCCGGCCTGCGCTGCTTTAATTCATAATCCAGTTTTATATTTTTCAAAAAAGGAAAAGAAAATTTGCCTGGTTTTGCAGATGCATCAATTACCAAATCAAGGAAAACATAGTTGGGATTTTCAACCCGGTTTATTTTTATAAGACGAACTCCGGTCGCCAGCTTAACACCATTCGGCCCCATTTTTATCATAGGAAAATTATCGGCAATCTTGTCTCCGTGAACCATTATTTGCAGCTTGTTCCATTTCATGCCCGTCCACCAATGAGTAGGATAACAGTTGATATTTTCTGATTGAGAAAAGAGAACAACCAGGAATGAAAAATTAAAAATTAAAAGAAGACTGATTCTTTTCATAGTAACATTTTATAATCATGAAGGTATGAGGAATTTAGATTTATTATCACTGCTAACTGCGCTTTTTTTAAAATACTAATATACCGTCTTGAAAGTACCTGTTTTACTGTATTTTATTATCAGAATTCCGGAGTTAAGGCCGGTTGGCTAAATGAAGAAAAATGCTGCTTGTTTGGCGGGGCCTTCACCTCAAGGTCATTTAGTTAGGGATTTTATACGCATGATATTACCCTTTCAGGGTTTCGCTGCGTTTCGTTTCAAGGCTATAATCATATCGTCCTTTCAGGAATTAATTAAGCCGAACGGCTGATCTTATTGGAAAACAGGTAACCAGAGCATTTTAAAACCTGGAACTGGTGACATTTTTTCTATTAATGGTATTGGGATGCGGCTCAAATTTTCGCAAGGTTGCCAATCTTTAACATGTTTGTTTGAATTTAAAATCTCAATTTTTAAGGTTGGCAACCTTTCAATCCGGAGCGAAAATCCGGGCTGCTTTTTTGGCTTTTTGATGATAGTGTTCAGCACTATAAGTTTATTCTTTTCACAACAATAATAACTGCATATTATAACATTTTTGCATAAAATTATTTTGATAAATCACTCAACTATTTTGCATAAAAAAATCCCCGCAAAAAGTTTTTTTGGGGATTTCTTATCAAACCACACTCTAATTGTTTTTGGCCTGGGACAGTCTATTGTTTTATAATTTCTTTTGCTAAATAAATTTTACCGCCGGTATCTTTCACCTGAACATTATAAATTCCAGATGGTAATTCTTTGGTTGAAATTGTTTTTATCGCACCAGGTGTTGCCGCAAAACTGCTGACTCCAATTGTTCTTCCAGCTTTGTCAGTGATGGTAACAATTAAAACTTTACTAGTCTCAATTTCTGTTCTTATAGAAACATAATCATGCACAGGATTTGGATAAATAGTAACCGGAATTACCTTGCCGAAATTTTCCCAGCGAACAGGGCTGTAGGTAACATGATTGTCCCAGTCACTTAAGATGAGCCGATAGTAATTTTTACCACCTAACGGTGAGGCATCGTCGAAAATGTAAGTTCCCAGGTTGGCTGCAGAAACCCT
>JALZAJ010000180.1 GCA_030948465.1 Bacteroidota bacterium | reverse complement strand
TGGTAATGGAAAAAAGGCGGAGCCTGAAGATGAAACATCGGTACTCAACCGCCAAAGTGAGCGCATACAGGAATTGATAGACGAGATTGATGCGTTGCCTGATGAGAAAACACGCAATCTGATGCAGATCGTGAATTAATAAAAGCCCGTTTACGAAACTGTCACCGAGCATATCATTATAAATATCTTTCGCAGCAGTATTATTCCCTTTCGATATAATGGCAAGGATTCTTTCTAAGCCGTGCCCATAAAAACTCAAGACTTCTTGCATACATTCCTGCATCAAATTGCGTGCTTTCTCATCAGGCAATGCATCAATCTCTTCTATCAATTCCTGTATACGTTCGCTTTGATAGTTGAGTACCGATGTTTCATCTTCAGGCTCCGCCTTTTTTCCATTACCATTTTGTTGTCCGTTGGATCTTATAACATCCTGCACAACTTCGAAATCATTTTGTGAGAATATACTCATCGTAAATTATTTTGCTTCTGAATAAATATCTTTTAAAAGATCGTCAATTATTTCTACTGCTCTGTCTACTGCTTCGTTTACCGGATCCGTTAGTCCTATTTCAAAGTCTTCTACGGTGGAAGGTTCACAGGCAACAATTAAAACCTTCGCAGGCCATGCCCCTATTCCTTTTACAAATCTCAAAATAGTTGCAGGGTCTGAGCCGTGAGGATCAATAGGTCCGCCATCTTCCAGGTTTGATTCAATTGATCCTTCTTCAGGTTCAATAACATATAATGTGCCCGGCTTTTCTCCGCGTTGCGATGCATCAAGAAGTATGAGCCCGTCATAACCTTTCATAAGATCATAGGCAAGTTTTAATCCGCCGGTTCCAAAATCTTTTACCTCCACGCCCTCCGGAAATTCTTTATTTAGAATTTTCTTTATCACTGCGCCACCGAATCCGTCATCCTTCATGAACATGTTTCCAACCCCCGCTATCATCACCCTCTTCCTGTTATTTGGAGGCTCTTCCTGAGTTGGCTTTATGCTCATTGGTTCACAATATTTATTTTCCATGATTACGTTTTCTATAATTATTTTATATGCTCAACTTCATCAGGGCTAAAAAAAAGATAGCGGCCCAATTCACGTGCCATATCCTGGCCGGGATCATCATTCATTGTAACGGCGAGATAGACTTTGTCCTCATAATCTATATAGATGATTTCAATGGTCGCGATTTTATTATCCAGCAACATATCCATTGCGTCTGATCTGCGTTGCCCAAGTTTTAGCCGCACCTCATCTCCCTTACGATATTCAATACCATCCACTATTTTAAAAGTTTCTCCCGGCGCATCTTCCATTAGTCCTGTTGCTCTCATAATTATTTTTCTTTTTCTGTATGAATTGTTGGTTGCTCTATACTGCTAAATCCCCCATGAAGATTAATGATTTCATTAGGCGTAACCTGGCCGACTTTATTCAACATGGAACGAAGTTTTTCATCGCTCTGCGCAATCTTATTTTTCTCTTCATCCGACATAACTGAAAAGTGTAATATCAATGCTTCTTCAATTTCCAAACTATCAAAAAGGTCTCCATTACTGCGGGGATTAATCTTTGGATAATCGTAAACAATTATCGGAGATGAAAGTAACGTCTTATTATTTTCATCTATCAATATGGGCCATGTGCCTTTGTTCTGACATTGTTCAATAATGCTCACCCATTTTTCGCCGGGATTTTGAAGAGAAATAAATTCTCCGGTAGTCGTATTCAAAATAGTATTTGTTGATAAAAATGATTGCCGGGATATTTCGTCCCTGGAAATTTCATTTGCATTTTCGACCGGTGTACTGTTTGTTATAAAGACAATTACGCGGTATGCATTTTCCATATTTTCTACCGGGATGGCTTTGATGGTAACGGTACCTTCAATTGGTAAAATACTGATGATTTGCTTGCCCGTTATTTCTCCATTTAAATCCCAAATAAATTTACTTTTAAATACTTTATCAAAAGAAATGGAAAGCGTTTTCGGATTATCAACCAGTTGTCCAATCCGTAAATCCCCGGAATTTATTTTTCGCTCTATCGTTTGCCAGCCTGCCTGGTATAGTTCTCCATTAACACTAATTTCATAAATTGGCGAGAAATTATTTTCATCAGAATCCGCGCCAGCATTAATTTGGAAGACCTCTGTTTTTTTCAAATGAAGAAAACGAACCGTTACGTTTATCATTAAATCACCATCGCCTGTAACGATGCAATCTGTATGCATTTCGGAATGCGCATGCATATTGAATGCATTATAATCCGCGGGATAAACCACACCGAAGGGAATGGGCTTTTGATTTTTTATCGCATTGCGATGATAAGGAAACAATGAGTATCCTTCATAAAGTAAAGTCCTGGTGAGATTTTCCAGGATGTCATCTTTATTATCTATTACAGTGTTTTCAGCATTCATACATTTTCCTTTTCGGTTACATCTGTTTCTTTCAATGCTTCATCAAGAAGAGACTCCAGGCAATTCTCTAAAGTCGCAAACGATGTTCCTGCTTTATACACAACCAACTTGTCATAAATATTTTTAGGAACCCGCAACCACCTGCAGTTTGGAAAATATTCCTCCATCATTTGCTGCCATAAAATGGCCGGCATTTTATAAGAGGCTTCTTTTTCCCATGAAATTTGTGTCACTTGTAACTGGTCTTCATTTCCTCTAAAAAACAACGTCCCGCTAAACAAAAAAGCGAGTGGGATTTTTTCATCTCTTACCCCATAAAAATATTTTCCTGCAGCAAGGCCCTGGTCTTCACTGCACGGAATAGAAACCTCTACAATGGTTTTGCCGGTGAATCTTGGCACCGGAATATTCACGATCGTCCATACTAAACTTCGCAACGTTTCTCCCCAACGATGAGGTTCACCAAAAAGCTCGTACAATCTTTTTTTTGTCTCCGAATCGTATTGGCGTCTTATGGCCGCGATCATTACCTGGCACTTTAAAGCGGCGGCATACACTTCTTCATTTTCAATTTCATTAGTGATCTGCAATTTGAAAACAATAGTCGGCAACGCTGCATAAGGCCTCACTTCCGCTTCTATGATTT
>JALZAJ010000352.1 GCA_030948465.1 Bacteroidota bacterium | reverse complement strand
TCCTCACTACTCATCACTTTCTCTTTAAGTGTCATTTTTGTCATGTTATTCCTCTGCAGAATTTCTTTCGCAAGGTTGAGATAATTTATTGCGCCTTTACTTTCGGCATCATACAATATTGCCGGTTTACCAAAACTGGGAGCCTCACTCAGGCGCGTGTTGCGGTGTATGATCGTTGAAAATACCAGATCCTCAAAATGCCTCCTTACTTCATTCACTACCTGGTTGCATAGGCGCAGCCTGCCATCATACATAGTCATAAGCAAGCCTTCAATTTGCAATTCGGTATTTAACCGGTTTTGAACAATTTTTATCGTGTTCAATAATTTGCCAAGACCTTCAAGGGCAAAAAATTCAGCCTGTACAGGAACAAGCACGCTATCTGCGGCAGTAAGTGCATTTACCGTTATTAACCCAAGCGATGGAGAGCAATCAATAATAATAAAATCGTATTGGTCTTTTATTTCTTTTAAAATATTTTTCAACACGCTTTCCCTGTCAGGATAATTGATCATTTCAATTTCAGCGCCTACCAGGTCAATATGCGAAGGCATCAGGTCAAGATAGGGAATCTCTGTTTTTAAAATAACATCTTTTGCCGGCGTTTCATTTACCATACAATCGTAAACGCCGGTAGTAATATTATGCAGATTAAAACCAACGCCTGTTGTACCATTTGCCTGGGGATCGGCATCTACCAGCAAAGTTTTAAATTCAAGCACAGCAAGACTTGCCGCCAGATTTATCGCCGTGGTAGTTTTGCCTACTCCTCCTTTTTGATTTGCTATTCCTATTATTTTAGCCATATTTTATTCCTCAATACTTTTTCTTATACGTGCTTTAAAGTCCCGGGTAACTAAATAATTTGTAGATGCAGTTACCTATTTCCCGGAAAGGCGCTAAAGTAATCATTATACATTTATCGTTTCACCAATCGCCGGAAGCAACAGCCTGGTTCCATTTTTTAAAAAATATTCTTTCGCTTTCTCTGTATCGGTTTTTATCAGGTCGAACGTATTATAATGTACGCCTATAGCTGTTTTCGTTTTTACCATTTTGGCGATCTTCTGTGCATCTTCGTAACCCACGGTAAAATTGTCGCCGATAGGAAGCACTGCAAAACTTATTTCAGCATATTCGGGTATTAATTGCATGTCAAGTGTAAGAGCGGTGTCGCCGGCATAATAAAAATTTCCTTCTGATGAAGTAATTACAAAGCCGCCGGGATTACCACCGTAGCTGCCATCAGGAAAACTGCTGGAGTGTAATGCCAAAACAAATTTCACTGTTCCAAAATCGAATTCTTTTTTTCCGCCCAATCCCAGCGGATTTAGTTTGCTAATTCCTTTTTTCTCAAACCAGTTACATACTTCAAAAGAAGAGATAAGGCTGGCCTCCGATTTTTCTGCAATTTGCTCCACATCGGCAATATGATCGCCGTGCGCATGAGAAACTAATATATAATCCGGCTTTATTTTGTCAATATCAATTTTCTTTGCCAAAGGATTGGGTGATATGTAAGGATCAAACAGGAGAATTTTTTTGTTTAATTCAACTGCAAAGCATGCATGTCCATAATAGGTAAATTTCATAATAAAAATATTTTAGATGGATGTTGCCAGGTCCAGTAAATTTTTTGACATTGATCCAATAATTCATTTATATGCCAGATTGGCAAATTTAATTATTAGGTATAATATTAGGGAACAAACCATTGCTAAAAACGTTTTATTATATCCCCTAACTTCTAACATTCTTATAATTTTTCAAGCGGCGAAATAAAAGCCTGGTAATTTTAAATGATGTACACCATTATAAGCGGCACGAACCGTATCGATAGCCACACAGAAAAAGTTGCTGCAGAATACTCAAGGATGCTGGGAAAAAAAAATATCGCTGCCACATTATTTTCTCTAAAAAATGTTGATGTGCTTCATAAGAATAAAGAATTTGTGAAGATTGAAAATGACATATTATTTCCCGCACAAAAATTTATTTTTATTATTCCTGAGTATAACGGAACCTATCCCGGAGTGTTAAAAGCAATGATCGATACGAGCGATATCGGGAAAGCCTGGCATGGTAAAAAAGCTTTGCTGACAGGCGTTTCCACAGGTAGAGCCGGCAATCTTCGCGGTATGGATCATCTATCCGACTGTCTGCATTATATGAAAATGAATGTGCATTATAATAAATTACCCATATCAGCAGTGGATAAAGTAATGGATAAAAATGGCCGCCTGAATGATGCCACTTTACATGCTATTGATGAACAATTAACTGAATTCATAAACTTCTGATTTTCCTTGTAAATAGAATAAACTAAAATATGCGCACACCCTTTGGAGCTTTAATTATTGTTATTATTATGATGCTGCTGGATAGTTATGTCTTTCTTGCGATAAAGACGGTTAGTCATTCAGCTTCTCCAAAAACACGAAGTATCATTTTTTCTATTTACTGGATCATATCGATTGCAGCCATCATCGGCTTTTTGCTGTTCATTTTTACCGGCCCGGAATTTTTATCAAAAAAAATCCGAACGTATCTTTTTGCAACGATCATAGGTTTGTTTTTTGCAAAATTTGTGTCGGTGATTTTCTTTTTAGTTGATGATATAAGAAGACTGATACAATGGTCTGCAGGAAAATTATTATATACAAATACAGAAGGTTCTCAAATGAACGATGATGGCATCAGCCGTTCTGTTTTCCTAAGCTGGCTCGGCCTTGCGGCAGGAAGCACGCTCTTCGGAAGCCTTGTTTATGGATTCAGCAATAAATATAATTACCAGGTAAAAAGATTAAAACTTTCTTTTGATAATTTGCCTGCGTCCTTCAATGGTTTAAAAATTGTTCAATTCAGTGATGTGCATTCGGGCAGCTTCACTAATAAAAAAGCCGTTGAGCATGGCATAGAAAAAATTATGGCTGAAAAAGCAGACCTGATCATCTTCAGTGGCGATCTTGTAAATAATATGGCAACCGAAATGGGCCAGTATATGGATATTTTCAGCAAGATCAAAGCTCCTCTTGGAGTATATTCCACCTTTGGAAATCATGACTATGGAGACTATGTAAGCTGGCCGGTTGATGGTGTTACCAAAGAACAAAATTTAAAAAACCTTGCTAATGTGCACGCATCACTCGGCTGGCGTTTATTGATGAATGAGCATGTGGTTATAGAAAAAAATGGTGAGGAAATAGCAGTGATTGGCATAGAAAACTGGAGCAATAAAGCGCGCTTCCCAAAATATGGCGACATGGCGAAAGCCTACGCAGGCACAGAAAAATATCCCTTTAAAGTCCTGATCAGTCACGATCCCAGCCATTGGGATGCGCAGGTACGTCCGCAATATGGCGATGTAGATCTCATGTTCAGCGGCCATACCCACGGAATGCAATTTGGTATTGAGATTCCCGGATTTAAATGGAGCCCGGTGCAATATGTGTATAAAGAATGGGCCGGGCTTTATGAAGAAGGGAAACAAAAGTTATATGTAAACAGGGGTTTTGGATTTATCGGGTATCCGGGCAGGGTAGGCATATTGCCGGAGGTAACGTTGATAGAGTTGAGCAGAACCCCTAGCCCCTAACCCCTAAAGGGGGATATGCGACCACTATTAATCTTTAATGACGACTATAAGTTCAAAGTTTTATAAAAGCTCCATTCACTACTTTTAAAAAGAGTATCACGTGCAGCAGAAACATCTGACCTAAGTTCCCAAGAATGGGCCGGGCTTTATGAAGAAGGGAAACAAAAGTTATATGTAAACAGGGGTTTTGGGTTTATCGGGTATCCGGGCAGGGTAGGCATATTGCCGGAGATAACGGTGATAGAGTTGAGCAGAACCCCTAACCCCTAAAGGGGGACAACATCTGATCCCTCCCTAACCCCTAAAGGGGGACATGCGACCACTGTTAATCTTTAATGACGACTATAAGTTCGAAGTTTTATAAAAGCTCCATTCACTACTTTTAAAAAGAGTATCACGTGCAGCAGAAACATCTGACCTAAGTTCCCCTTTAGGGGTCAGGGGTGTAGCTTAGGGGTTAGAATTTATTCTTCCACATCATGCTCTCGACAGGTCTTCCGGGCTGGCCACTGTATTTTGCATTTTTTTTCTCATTGTATTTTACTTCAACTTCGCCGTCCACGGGAAAATAAATTAGCTGGCCTATGGGCATTCCATGATAAATTTTTACTGGAATTTTGCTGGAAATCTCAAGCGTCCAGTTGCCGCAAAAACCTACGTCACCTTTACCGGCTGTAGCGTGAATGTCAATGCCAAGGCGGCCTGTGGAGGATTTACCCTCAAGAAACGGAACGTGAGCATGTGTTTCGGTGTACTCCAGGGTTACGCCAAGATATAATTGATGCGGTTGCAGGATGAAGCCCTCATCCGGAATTATAAATTGATCTATTTCATTGTGCTTTTTTGCATCCAATATGGCATCTTTATAAATAGCGAGATACTTTCCTAAGTGAACGTCGTAGCTGTTGCTGCCAAGTTTTTCGCGATCGTATGGTTCAATAATGATGGTTTTTTTTTCGATCTCTTCAAGAATTCGCGTATCAGATAAAATCATTTAATGCCCTTATTTTTATGGTTTGCAAAATAAATCATACATCTGCAAACTAAAGCCATAATTTTTTTGCGTGCCTTTGTTTTATCAACATAATATTAACCATTATACGAAGCTTGCCGTTTGGCAAATTTCAGAACCTGAAGAATTTTTCCTAAAAAAAGTTCCTTTGCAAAATATAATTACGCATTGGCACAAACGCTTGCAGCATCTGGCCGGACGATATTTATTGCAGGAACTTTATCCTGATTTTCCGTATCACCTTATTGAAATTGCAGATACAAAAAAGCCATTTTTGACTGGCGAAAAGTATCATTTTTCCATTTCCCATTGCGGCGACTATGCAGCAGTAATCGTAAGCAAAGAAATGCGGGTTGGGATCGATATAGAATTGATCAGGCAAAAAATTGAATTGATAAAACATAA
>JALZAJ010000343.1 GCA_030948465.1 Bacteroidota bacterium | reverse complement strand
TTCACCTTATCAACCCATTAACAAATCAACGCTGCTTCCATAATGCCATTCACTTAACTTTGGTCGAAATTTTAAACGCTTATGCTGAAAAAAATAAATGAGGCGGTTGATTTTATAAGATCAAAATATGAAACCAGTCCCTCTGTCGGTATCGTATTAGGCAGCGGTCTCGGGAGTTTTATTTCAGAAATAAATATCGAATTCAAAATTGATTACAACGAAATACCCAACTTTCCCATAAGCACGGTGGAAGGGCATAGTGGCCAGCTTATTTTTGGTGAGACCGGGAATAAAAAAGTGGTGGCAATGGCTGGCCGGTTTCATTATTATGAAGGATATTCTACCCCGGAAGTTGTTTTTCCAATAAGAGTTTTAAAATTTTTGGGTATCGAAACTTTACTGATAAGCAATGCTGCGGGTGGCACTAACAAAACATTTCGCGTCGGAGATCTTATGATCATCAGGGATCATATCAGTATGCTTACTTTAAATCCATTGCTTGGAAAAAATGAAGATGAGTTTGGCCCGAGGTTTCCTGACATGAGCGAGCCTTATAAAAAATATTTAATACGCCTCGCAAAAGGTATTGCGCAGAGAAATAATATCGACCTGAAAGAGGGTGTTTACATGGGTGTTACCGGGCCATCATTTGAAACCAGGGCAGAATATAAAATGCTGAACCTGCTTGGCGGAGATGCGGTAGGAATGAGTACCGTGCAGGAAGTGATAGCGGCTGTACATCTCGGTTTGCCGGTTTTTGCCATGAGTGTTATCACGGATATTGGAATACGGGAAGAAGAAAATAAAATTACCCATGAAGAAGTATTGCAAGCCGCAAAAGAAGCAGAACCCAAACTAACATTGATCTTTAAAGAAATGATTGCTGCGCTATAAGCTTAAACGTTTTAATGAAGAATTTAAAGCAAATATTTTTTCAGAATTTATTTACGAAAATGGCATTAACAATCATGTTGATTGCCGTTGGAACTGCAGTGCATTCGCAAATTCCAGGCGTTTTAAAAAGGAGGCCCGGCAGCAGCAATCCACAAAGCAGCTCCAATCAAAGGGGAAAAAAGGGAAATGCAGATACAATTGGATTTAAACACCGGGACGATCTTGCCGATTCCATTACCATCTCGTACCGGTATCTTGATTCTTTAAAAAGCGAAACCATCGATTCGTCGATAAATGATTTCAATAAAATTTACACCGTTCCTGCTAATTATGTTACGCTTGGGAATAATGGAACTGCGGCCTTCCCTGTTTTATTTACTCCTCTGCTAAAAGCCGGCTGGGATGCGGGCTTTCACGCACTTGACTTATATATGTTTAACCTGGAGACTACCCGTTTCTATAAGACAACAAGGCCATTTACGCAATTAACCTACCTGCTTGCATCAGGAAAAGAGCAGGTAATTAAAATTCTGCATACTCAAAACATAAAGCCAAACTGGAATGCTGGAATTGAATACAGGCTGATATCGTCGCCTGGTTTTTTTCAAACTCAAAATTCAAATCACAACAATTACCGGTTCTTCAGTAACTACCAGGGAAAGAGAAAAAGATATGCCTCTTACCTCGTGCTGTTGGGAAATAAATTAGCAGCTTCCGAAAACGGGGGAATTCAAAATGATTCTTTTTTGCTGGATCCAAACCGGAAAAAGCGTTTCACCATTCCCGTTAATCTTGGCGGCGATGTGGAAGAATCTTTTAATGTATTTTCCACCAAAGTGAATACAGGCAATGTTTACAGCAATTTCACCGCTTTTTTCAGGCAGAGCTACGACTTTGGAATTAAAGATTCTATTATAATTAACGACAGCACAAAAGATTATTTATTTTATCCAAAATTTCGTTTTCAACATACCATAAACTACAGCAGTTACACGTATCGTTTTAAAGATACCTTATCAAGCGCAACGTTTGCCAAAAGAGATTCAGCCCTTTTTCATCAATGGTATAATATCACCTTAAACCCATCGGCGGGTATAAATTTTTGGGTGCAGGATCAATGGAAATTTGTCTCGAATGATTTTTCAATTAAACAATTTCCGGAAACTAAAAACCCTGCGCAATTTATTGAAGCAGGGCTCCGCCTTGAAAATTTTAAAGGAATTTTTTCTTCATCCCCAAGGCCCTTGTATCCAATTCAGGTATATCCGATTCCACCAGTGAGTAAAAACTTTTACAACGTCGTGTTGCATGGAGAATATCGAAATAAGACAAGAAATAAAAAATGGGATGCTCTTTTGAAAGGAGAGTTTTATGCGACCGGCTTAAATGCCGGCGATTACAGCGCTTATGCAAATCTTACCCGTTTTCTGAATGCCAAACTGGGAGCAGTGCAGGTGTCGTTTCAAAATGTAAACCGCTCGCCTTCTTATATTTTTGAAGGCAATTCTGCATTCAACTTCAACAACAATCTGAATACGAAAAAAGAAAATATCACCATAATTTCCGCGACTGCAAATAACCGGAGATTTACTCTTATGGCAAGAAATGTTTCTATTGCCAACTATGCTTACTTCACAGGTTATTACAAAACAGACCAGTTTAACGGGCTGGTTAATATCACTCAATTTGTGGCGTCAACAAAAAACAAAGTCGTAGGCCATCTTAATTTATACAGCGATTTTATTGTTCAGCAAACGACGGGAAATAATCCAATCCGCGTTCCCCTTTTTTTTACCAGGCAGCGTCTTGCATTTGAGGGAACGTTTTTCAAAAATCTTAATTTAAGTACTGGGATCGATGTAATATATAATACACCCTACAAGGCGAATAATTATTCTCCTGTAATGGGAAAGTTTTTTCCACAAGACAGTACGACCATAAGTAACCTGCCGGAATTAAGTGCCTATTTTAATTTTAGAATCAAATCCTTTACAGCCCTTTTAAAACTGGAGAATCTTAACACCGTATCTTTTAAACAGGGTTTCAGTTTTACCAATAATAATTTTGCCGCACCAAACTATCCTACTCCCGGCTACATTTTCAGGATAGGCGTGCAGTGGAATTTTGTTAATTAAGCAATTCATTCGGCGGATGATATTCACAAACATTTCAGGCGCGGGCAGCATTTTCTAAAATTTCTTTCATTGATAATCCGCAACAAATTCAACCTCCGCAACAGGACTAAATAGAAAAAGCTTGCCGGTATTATTTTCTTTGCACAAATATCTTTTCCTTACTTTATCTCCTTTCGTAAATGTCTTACCTCCTTTTACTCTGAATACGCTGTGTGCAGGCAGTTCTTCCACCAGGAAAATCCCCGGCTTGTGGGCATCATATTTTCGTAACACTCTCAATAGGGCATCTTCGGCGCATGAGCTGGCTGCAGGGTTTTTAAGGCTTTTTATCAGCTCTTTTTCGATATTGTCCGGGAATATTTTTCTTGCAATAAACCCCGCAAGAATTTTACCAAATTCAGTTTTCCATTCAATGCCATGCGGTTGAATCCGGTTGCCGTATTTTTCATAAGCAACCAGGTGGCCAAGCTCATGCAGGAGCGTGATTAAAAATGAATATTTATTAAGATTGCCATTTACGCTTATACGATGATTTTTATTGGGAAGCCTGTTGCGGTAATCGCCAAGAACACTTTTGCGTTCACGGGTCACTGTTAGGTGTACTTTAAATTCGGTAAGATATTTTGCCACATCTTCAAATGAACCTTCAGGCAAATAGGCGCTCAGTTGCTGAAGTGGTGATTCTTTTTTAGGCATCGGATTTTTTACGGGCAATTTTCATGAGCATTTTTACTTCCAAAGCGGTGTACAAAAAATACAAGCTCATAGAAGTGAACAACGATGGCTGGTTTACTTTTCCCCCGGTTATAAATATATAGGCGATCACAGCGATCATTATAATAAATAGCTTCAGCAATAAAGATGAATACACTCCCCGGATAAATGCATTGATGTTCGTTGATTTCAATCCCTTTATTTGCATAAACGACCCGGCAAGACTCAGCAGGAACAACACCGCATTTGCGATCAGCAAAAAAGGAATTTCAAATCCATTTGATTCTAAAAAAGGTTTGAAAATAAAAATCATTGCCGTTACAAACACAAACAATAAAATAACGGGTACATATTTTTTCCGGCTCATCTATTTATTTCTTTGTTGAAGTTTCTTTAATGAGTTTAAAAATAATTCCGCTTATAATAAGCAATGGCAGAAGCCAGACAAGAAGCGGAATAGAAATGTTTAACCATTTATCTGCTTTCATGCCGATAAACAAACCCAAAGCGATGCTTACTAAAAACTGCATAGCCAGGCCGGCATAGCGCATTAATTGTTTATTGCTTTCGTCTTTGGTCATGTTGCAAATATCTAATTTAGTCCCTGCTTTTTTCCACGCTTTTCAATTTAAGCGTGACGGTATCTCTTGGAATCACATTTCCCTTTAAAACCTTTTCAATATTAGTGATATACTCCTGCTTTTGAATCAGGCTCTGCTCTATTGAATCAGCCCTTACTTTTAGCATCTCATATTCTTTAGCTTTTTGCGCTTCACCGTAACCCGGAATATATAATTTTAGCGGCGTAAACATTATTAATGCGATGGTAAGACCCACCAGCACCACAAATAAAGTACAAAGCGCTATATACACACTTATCCTGCTCAGCTTAAAAGCAACCACTTCTTCAAATGTATCTTCATTGATCACAACAAGCCTGTACCGGTTTCTAAGTCGCTTCAAAGATGTATTGCCAGCGGGCAAAGCCATAGTAATTTTTTAGGTTGTTAAAAATACTCTACGCCATTCATTAAAAGGAATAATAAGCTTAAAATAACCGTATTTTTAAAATATTTTTGCAGAATAAAAGTTATATAGAGACACCTCTTTTCCACATCAGCACTATTTGTAAACTCGTAATATTCATGAACCAACGGATTGTAAAAGTTTTCCCTATATTATTCTTATCTATTTTCTTTATTCATCATGTTCAGGCTCAATTGGGAAAGATTACCATTGATCTTGAAAAAGATAAGCCGGAAAAGTTTAAAACCAAGACGCTCAAGTCTGAAAAAACCGGTGAAAAAAAATTCACGCTGCCACGGAGGTTCATTCAAAACACCGTAAGCCATTATAACTATTTTTTTAATGCCGATAATAAAATAAACCAGGTTATCGAACGGGCCCGTTTATCAAACAAAGATAATTATGCCGTGCTCTTGCCCTTCTATGGTTATTCACTTGCTAATACGGCCGCGCAAAGCACAGAATTAGACTCAGTGATTTACAAAGCAACCGCCGGTATTTTGTTACATGATCTAAGAAGTGACTGGGTCGATAATTTATACCTTCTTATAGGAAAAGCCTATTACCTGCGCCAGGATTATGACTCCGCATCCATGACGTTCCAGTTTATTAATTACAATCTTTTTCCAAGGCCGAAAAAACATCAGGATGATCAACTGATCGTGGGCACTAATGATAACGCTTCCAACAAAGCCATGAGCATTTCGAGCAAAGAAAATCGAAATATTGTTGATAAGGCATTTTCGAGGCCGCCAAGCCGTAATGATGCCTTCATTTGGCAAATAAGAACGCTTATAGAAATGCAGCAATTTGGGGATGCTTCCGGGCTGTTAAATACTTTGCAAAATGATCCGCAATTTCCTGAGCGGCTCAAGCCCGCTTTGGAAGAGATGACGGCTTATTGGTTTTATAAGCAGCAAATGTATGACAGCGCCACATCGCATCTTGAAAATTCGTTACCGAATGTGCTGGACATGGAAGACCAGGGCCGGCGTGAATTTTTACTTGCTCAGCTCAATGAGATCGATAAGAAACAGGACGCCGCATCGGATTATTATGATAAAGCGATTCGCCATACCACTGATCCTTTGATGGATATTTATGCTAATCTCAATAAAGCCAAAATGCTTAAAAGCAAAGACCCGGCAGAGATTGATAAAAGTATCATTGCATTAATGAAGATGACCAGGAAAGATAAATATGATTTGTACCGGGACATCATTTATTATTCAGCAGGAGATCTTGCGTTAGCAAAGCCGGATACCGCCGCTGCGATCTTTTATTTTAAAAAAAGTATTTTTTACAACGAGATAAATGTAAGCTACAAGAACCGCGCATTCTTAAACCTCGCAGAAATAAGCTATGGCAAAAAGGATTATAAAAATGCCTTTGCATATTACGATAGTCTCCAGACAGGCGATACTACCTTAGGCGATCTAACCCAGATACGTGACCGGAGGAATGCTCTTTCAAAAATTGTGGAAAGCCTGAATATTATTGAAAGGGAAGACAGCCTGCAATCTATAGCGGCAATGTCTCCTGCTGACCGCGATGTTTTCTTAAAAAAGCTTTCCAAAAAATTAAAAAAAGACCGGGGTGAAAAGGACGTTGATGTTGATTACACTAATGCCGCGGCCGCTTATTTTGACACTAAAAATGCTGCACCGGATCTATTTGGCAACCAGAATGCTAAAGGTGATTGGTATTTTTATAATACTTCGCTTAAATCGAAAGGCTTTACTGAATTCAAAAGAGTTTGGGGTAAAAGAGCAAACGTTGATAACTGGCGACGCAATTCTTCAGCAGATAATTCCGGGAAAAATTTAAACAACGGCATTTCGGGAGATCCGTTAAGTTCGGGAGACAGCGATCTTGTAGCAGGCAGGGATGCCAATGGAAATGCATTGCCTAACGGCGCGTCTTCTGAGCCGGGTGGTATTTCTTACCAGAATGATATCTCCACTGAAGGGCTTTTGGCAAACGTACCTCTAACCAAAGAAAAGCTGGATATATCGAATGCGAAAGTATCAGCTTCCCTGTTTAAGCTGGGTAAAGATTATCAAAATCTTCTTGAAGATTATTATGCAGCTATAGATGCTTATCAGCAATCTTTAAAGCGGTTCCCCGATAGTTTGTACCAGGGTGAATTATATATGAATCTATCCTATTGCTACAAAAAAACCGGGGATCTTCAGCAAGCAGATTATTACAAAAATTTAGTGCTGAAAAAATTTGAGAAAAGTAAATTTGCTCAATACATTATGCATCCTGTTGCACTTAATCTTTCCAAAAATGATACGGCGGCAACAAAGCGATACGAGGATATCTATAATCTTTTTATCGAAGGAAATTTTGAAAAAGCAATTAAAGAAAAGCAACAGGCCGATAGTTTATATGGCCCGAATTACTGGAATCCGCAGTTGCTGTATATCGAATCAGTTTATTATATACGCCAGCGCCAGGATTCAGTTGCCATAAATATTTTAAACCAGGTCATTAATCAATATCCCAATTCGCCATTGAAAGAAAAGGCAACCACCATGATAGATGTTCTGAAAAGAAGGAATTCTATTGAAGGTTATCTATCCAATCTTAATGTTGAAAGAGCCAAAGAAGATTCTCAAATAGTGGTTTACGATTCAGCAAAGATCAGCAAGGGAGTTATGCCTGTTATTAAAAATGAAAACACAAAGCCGGCTATTGTTCAAACAGTAAATGCGGAAAAACCCGTTCTCAATCCCGAAAAGAAATTACCGCCCCCGGTAAGTAATGGCACATTTACTTTTGACCCGCTCATGCCGCAATATGTAGTAATGATACTGAATAAGGTAGATCCTGTTTATAGCTCCGAAGCTAAAAATGCTTTTACCAGGTATAACCGTGAAAAGTTCAGGCTTCTCAATCTTGAAATAACAAAGGATACACTTGACAAAGACAGAACACTTTTGATATTCACACAGTTTGAGGATGCTGATGCGGCGCTTACTTTTTTAGACCGGATAAAAAAAGATGCGCCGTCGGAGATATCCTGGCTGCCGGCAAATAAATATTCATTCTATATTATTTCAAATACAAATCTTGAATTATTAAAACAAAATAAAAATCTGCAGAATTACATCGAACTATTGAATAAAAAGTATCCCGGAAAATTTTAAGTATAAAAATCATGATGCGCAGATAATCACTTTTAAGATCACGGCAAAGAAAACAACTATGCAAAACAAAAAACAAAATTTACCAGGCAAAAAACAAAATAAAAACAGCACCATAAAACCAAGCGTAAAAATATTGTGGACCATGGTATTTGTAGGACTTATCCTGGTTGCATGTGTTTTTACTGCGGTTAACTTTGGTTTATTTGGCAAGCTGCCATCGCTCCAGGAGTTGGAAAATCCGCAGGCAAACCTTGCTTCTGAAATTTATGCAAATGATGGCACAACCTTAATGGGAAAGATATATGCCGAGAATAGGATATCGGTGGATTACAAGGATATTTCAAAGCACGTAATTGATGCACTCATTTCCACCGAAGATATCAGGTTTTATGATCATTCCGGTATTGATGCTATTGCCATAGGCCGCGCCATTAAGGGATTCGGCCAGGAAGGTGGCGGCAGTACCATTACGCAACAGTTAGCTAAAAATATTTTAGGTCAGGGTCGCGGATCGGTATTAAAGAGAGGAACCGATAAATTAAAAGAATGGATTGTTGCTTTGAAGCTGGAAAAGAATTTTACCAAGCAGGAAATTATAGCGCTTTATCTAAACCGTGTTTCGTGGGGAAATATTTTTGGTATCCGGAATGCATCGCGTGTATTTTTTCAAAAGGAACCTTCTCAACTTACCACAGATGAAGCGGCTTTGCTGGTTGGTATGTTGAGCGGGCCTGGCCAATATGATCCCTTGCGACATCCCAAAGCTGCCACCGAAAGAAGAAACCTGGTACTGGATCGTATGGTCACTAACGATGTGCTGTCAGATAAAGAAGCGACGTTATTGCAAAAAAAGCCGCTGGGAATTAAATATAAAAAGCTGGATGAGAGCCTTGGCATAGCGCCTTACTTTCGTTCCGTACTTAATAAAAGGCTGGATGATTGGTGCAAAGCGCATAAAGATCCTATAACCGGACTTAACTATGATATGTACAGGGATGGATTGAAAATATATACTACGATCGATCCTAAAATGCAGCTATATGCTGAAGAAGCGATGATCAAACACATGGTGATCATGCAAAAAAAATTCAATGCACAATTATCTAAAAATGTATGGAAAGGTCATGAAGATATTTTGGAAAGAGCCATGCGTGAAAGTGACCGATGGAGAAATTTAAAAGAGGAAGGACTAAAACCTGAAGAGATTAAAAAGACTTTTTATGAGCCTGTAAAAATGAAGGTATTTGCATGGAATGCCAATCGTTCAACCGACACAGTTATGACGCCGATTGATTCGATCAAATATCATAAGCAAATGATGCAAAACGCGTTTGCAGCTATAGACCCCGTAACGGGTGAAGTGAAAGCGTGGGTAGGAGGAATAGATTTTAACTGGTTTAAATTTGATCATGTAACTGCCAACCGGCAGGTGGGTTCTACCTTTAAGCCTTTGCTTTATACGCTGGCGCTTACTGATGCAGGCCTTACACCCGAGAGTTACATTGGCGGGCGGCCGATAACCCTTGCAAACAAGACGATAACCGGTGGTGGCGGAACTATGGCGTACTGCCTTGCCAAATCAATAAATGTTGCCGCGTGGGACCTTATGAGCCGTATTGGCGCCAAAAAAACGGCGGAGTTTGCACACCTTTGTGGCATTCAAAGTACCATACCGGTCGTTCCTTCTATTGCGTTAGGGTCGGCTGACCTTCAGCTTCTGGAGATGCTGCGAGCTTATACCATGTTTCCCAACCGGGGCTTTAGCACGGAACCTATTTACATAAACAGGATCGAAGACAAAAATGGCAATGTTCTCCAAAATTTTCAATCTGAAACAAAACAAGTGATAAGCGAATCGGATGCCTTCACGATGTATAAAATGATGCAGGGCGTGGTCGATTTCGGGACCGGTCATGCCATGCGCGACCGGTTTGGTATAACTGCTGAAATGGGAGGAAAAACAGGAACGACCAACGATAACACAGATGGATGGTTTATAGGTTATACGCCCCAACTTCTTGCAGGTGCCTGGGTTGGATGTGATGATCCGTTTTTAAGAATATCGTACACAGGAGGAGGAAATGAACTTGCGATGCCTGAGTGGGCCTTCTTCATGCAAAAAGTATATGCTGATAAAAAACTGGGTATTGATCCGAAAGCAGAATTTCAAAAACCTGCAGAACTGAATAACGATCCTATTTATGCAGACCAGAATTTTTCCAATATTGTAAAAAAAGGAGAAGGAAATGATTTCACAGAAGACCAGGGAAATGGTGATGCAGGGGATTATACCGATGAAAAAATTCCGGTAGAATCAGAATTCGGTAAAGGTCAGTTTAAAGATAAAACTGATGCAAATGCTGCCAAAGAAAAGAAAGTAATAGGACCTGTAAATATTGCCGATGAATTTAAGAATGATGCCGCATCAAAAAATCCAACCAAAAAAGATGTGCCGGAAAAACAACCCAAAGCTGTAATGCAAAAGCCGGGGGATAAAAAAAATCAAAAAGCCGGCGACAAGCCAAAAAATTCTAACAACGATTATTAGGTTAAAGGCCTGTAGGAATTATTTTAGTTCCAAACATTTGATTTCATTCAGCAATCATTTAAGTGAAAAAAAGAAGACATTCTTACATTTAAGATATACTACAACTGTAAACAGTCATTTTTAGTGATAAACTTATAAAGTATAGATATAGATTTATAATATTTGAATAAATATTATAATTTTATATTTTATAAACTATTCACGCTAATTATGAATAATACAAATTGGTTGCAGAAGCAGGAACATTTTGAATGGATGCAAAAATGCCTTAATTGCTGGAAGGCAACGGAAGAATTTATTTCAAAGAGCATTCAGGATGGTGAAAATCTGAAATTGATAAACACATGCAGGGATGTCGCAGAAATGTGCAGCCAGTGTATTAAGTTTGAAGCGCAGCGTTCGCCATTTTTTCAACAGCTTTGCCAGGTATGTGCCGATATGTGCGAAACCTGCGTGCGTAAGTTAGCGGAGTGCGATCCAAAAAGCGAAATTTGTGACTATACCATTGAAGCATGTACCACTTTAGCCATTGCGAGCCGCGAGGTATCACAAAAGAGAAAGATGGATCCGGTTAATACGCCTACCTAAATAATATTCAAAACGGATAAACGCATCCATCTTTGTAAAATATTATGGTACGTAAATGCTTTGCAGGCATTCTTTAATATTTTACGAAGGAAAATTTTGAAACACCAGTTTCTTCTTTTATTTGTCCTGAATATACACCCGCAGGAAGATTTCTTACTGAAACTGTGTTACTTGCACTTCCGCTTATAGTAAAGTCTTTTACGACCTGGCCGGCGGTATTAATGATTTTTAGCTTTGCATTTTTCAAACGCTCTCCTGTATAAATAGTAAGCACTTCATTTACCGGATTTGGATAGACTTTTACCGGAATATTTTTTTGCAATTGTATCATTTCTATTGTACTCAATTGCGCTTGATTATTAAAATCTACCTCCAACAGGCGATAATAATTTTTCCCATTGAAAGGGAATGGATCGGTAAACGTATAACGTGCACCACTACCCGAAACTGCCTGGCTTTTAATAAACCCAATGGGATCAAAATTTATTCCGTCATCGCTTCGTTGTACCTCAAATCCACGGTTATTTGTTTCGCTATAGGTACTCCAATCCAGTTCCACCTTGTTGTCATCTTTATTACTTGCTTTCAAGTCTAAACCGCTAACAGATAGCGTGCTACTGGCTCTTGAATATTGCAGCATCCAGTTATAAATATGCAAACCATACGTCGTATTAAAAGTAGAATCAGCGCAATTATGCCCTACGTCCTGGAAAATAGTCATTTTAGCCAGGGGCGTTGGAGGGCTCGGTACAGAATTAATTCCATTTACAAAACTCCTGGTTATATTGGGTGAAACGGTATTATCAACCGCATTATGGGTTGCCCATACCGGCAAGTTTGCCGCCGCAATGTTAAGTGCTTTTTGATATGAATAGGAGGCTGCAGCGCAGGTAGGAACGACTGCTGCTACACGATTTCCGTACTGAACACTTGCACCAGGGTAATCCCAGCAATACCCTCCGCCACTGCTATTGCCGGTTAAATAAATTCTGTTTGAATCAACCTGGTAATGTGAAATTAAATAAGTAATAACCTGGTCAACATTTGAAGGAGATGCCCCGCTGCTGAATTGCGGCAAAATAACTATAAACTTGAAGGTTTGACCGTTCACGCTTAGCGATGCCGGAAATTTACCGTTTATAATTTGCCAGCCGGGGCCGCCCCAATTGGAAAAAACATAGTCGAGTTGTGCCATCGTTCCATTTCCATTTTGACTAAGGCCTCCAAAAGCTATAAGCAGCGGATATCTCTGGCTGCCTGCCGGATTATAACCAGCAGGCAGATATCAACCTGGGCTTTACTATTAGGGAACCATAATAAGAGGAAACCTGAAAATAGCATTTGTAAGAACAATGAAGATCTTAGATTTTTCATAACCAGTAGAATATTTTGAGAGTAAAGTTTAATTCTCTGTAGATGCAGTAGGCGCAGACTTAGCGCAAAAACTAAGCCGCAATAAAACAGTTAATAAATCAGTGGATTCTTTCAGTAGGTGAACAATACCGTTATAAGCAATTAATGTCCCGTTTCATCAATACATTTCACCGAGCCGCTAAACAATTAAGTATTTTTGAAAAACATATAATAAAACGATTTAATAGAATACCTTTAATTCAAATAAATATCCTTCATGGAAAATAACAAGGAAGATCAACGGGGTGAGGAAATAATTAATTATGCCCATGTAAGGAAAGCCGCCATTGTTTTAAGAGCGTTAAACCATCCGCTCCGGCAAAAAATTTTTGATTACCTCGTTGTAACAGGAACCTCCACTGTAACTGAAATTATAAACAAATTTCAACTCGAACAGTCGGTAATTTCGCAACATCTCGCTATTCTGCGGCGGGCGAAAATCATATCTAATTTAAAGACCGGAAAATTTGTACACTATTATATTAACAATGCCCGGGTTATCGAAATTCAATCTTTTTTAGATTGTCTTCTTGATGATAAAACTATTTCAAGAGTTATAGATATCCAGGAAACAGTCTGAAATGAATTAAACCTCCAAAAATTACGGACATATTGGTTGTAAAAGCCAGAGTTGCATGTTTTCTTTATTAAGCACAAATTTCAGTTGGCTTACCGCCGCTTACTGATGATAAATTCTTAAGATCATTCCCATCCATTATAAAATGCGCAAACTGAATTCATCAGGCATATTTCGCATTTGGGTTTCGGCCTGCAAATTTCCCTGCCTAAAAATGACATCGCCATTCCAGCATCCCATTCTTTATGGGGTAAGGCTTCCATTATTTGTTTTTCAATTTTTTTTGGATCAGTGCCAGAGGCGATGCCTAACCGGGGCGCCACCCGTACAACATGCAAATCAACCATAACGCCTTCTGCCGGTTCCCCTGCTTCGCGCCTGATTACATTGGCTGATTTTCTACCAATACCAGGTAAGGCCGTAAGTTCATCAGTGCTAAGTGGTATATGTCCATTCTTTAGTTGGGCAGCTATTTCAAGAAGCCATTTCGTTTTGTTAGCAAAATTTCTGACAGAGCCGATGTAAGAATACAACACTTCCGGAGTAGCGCGGCTCAGAGCGTTCATGTCCGGGAACGCTTCAAATAATTTAGGCGCCAATTGGTTAATATGCCTGTCCGAATCCTGAGCAGATAATACGACCATTACCAACAATTGAAACACATTTCCATATTCCAACGGATGTT
>JALZAJ010000302.1 GCA_030948465.1 Bacteroidota bacterium | reverse complement strand
CTTAAAAACGGCGCTGCCGCATCTATCACTCTGCTGCGCAAATAACTTTTCCAATCGTTTAAAGAAATTGATGATAAAAGACTATCGAGCGATTTAAAAAATGCGGGATTATTTACCACGACACTATCTGCTTCAAATATTTTCATGTCATTCAACTGCGTTGCCCAATTGATATTGGGGGTCATAGCTGTAAGATCTTTTACGGCAAACTTGTTATAGGTTTTATAGGGATCCCGCAATTCCACGCGTGGTAACTGGGCGGCGGCAAGGCTGGTTTCAATTCTAATAACTGCATCGGCATTTGCCTTAGCTGTATTGGCATCTTCGCCAACCAAAGAAAATAATGTCTGTAAATTTTTAATGTAAGCTTCCCTGATCTTTACGCTGCGGGCGTCATCTTTTAAATAATAATCTCTGTCCGGCAGGTTTGTTCCGCCCTGGCCCAAAGATGGAATATTTGCCAGTACATTTTTACTGTCGGCGCCAACATGCGCTCCAAATGCAGCGCTGCCAAATCCATTGCTTCGTAACACCGCCATCTCATGTAATAAATCAGCTACCGAAGTAATCTCCTTAATTTCTGAGAGAGCAGGCTTTATTGGATCGAAACCCTTTTTTTCAATAGTTATACTATCCATTCCACTGGCATAGAAATCACCAATTATTTGAGTATTCCGGTCGCGGCTGGTATTTTTTGCGGCATCTTCAAGCAGCGTACTCAGTCGTTTTGAGTTTTCTTCACGCAATTCATCAAAGCTCCCCCAGCGGGTTCTCGATGCAGGCACCGGATTATTCTTTTTCCAGTTACCATTTGCATACAGAAAAAAATTATCTCCCGGTTTTACAGAAAGATCCATGTTATTCTTATCAATATAATTTGCAGGAAGAGATAAAGGCTTTTTGGCACCGGTTTGAGAAAAACTCATAATATCTGCAAAAAGAAGCGCAATAAAAAATAGCAGTGATCTGTATTTTATGTTCATTTTTTTGGTTTGATTTTAAAAACTAAAGTTAACGGCAAATGATTAATTATAGAAAAACTGATTGAGGAATGGTCGAAGGCTGGTATGTACGATTAGGCAGATGCTTTTATAAAAACATAATTCATAATTGATAATAATATAGATCGTTTTTCAAAAAAAGGAGTTTCTAAAATTATTGTATTCTATATATTGCCAGAGCCCGCAAATTAGGGAATGATAAATCCTTTGCGGCACAGGCCCGGAAGATTTATAACTTTTAGGGAACGGGAAGACGGCCTTTAAACTAATGTTCTTTTTAAATCTAATTGGAAATAATTAATCTAATAGTCGTATAAGAAACATCGTACGTGTTACCGCCCGAATTATTATCATGGTTGCTATTGTGGCAGCCACTACCGCTGCTGGCCTGAAGTAATATTTTATTGCTTATAATAACTTCGTCGGTCCCGGAGAAATCCTGTGCCGGAATATATTCATAAACCATGTGCCCGGTTTTAGCATCTACTCCGGCCTGGCTTACTTTATAATGTAAAGCCTGTTTGTCTATATTCACCTCTCCGGCATTATTTATTACAAGCTGGTAGCTTTGATTGGGTGCGATAGAAGCGTTTACAATATTTGGAGAGGAAGGCGGCGCCATCATATCACTGGCAGCCTTTTTTGAGCAGGAGGACAAAGCAAATAGAATACATGATAGAATGGTGAAGCGGATGTAAAATTTTTTCATAAAATTAATTTAAAGAAAGTTACTTCTTTTTTGAGAAAAAAGATAATAATTGAAAGCCTTTTTGAGCACATTTCAAGATGATGCTGCGACTTGGGTTGGTTAAGAATATCAACGATAAAAACTTCCCGGAATTATTTATTAAATCTTTGAGATAATCACATTTGGATTATCTTTTGTTAGGAAATAAAAAAATACCTAAATGGAAAAAATAAGCTTTAGAGGATTATGGGAAGTGCTAAAAAATTGTTTTAAGAGTTTCGCGGATAATAAAATCCCAAAGTTGAGCGCCTCTCTTGCCTATTACACGGTATTTTCCCTTGGCCCATTGCTTATGGTTATTTTATTTTTATGCAGTTTCTTTTTTGGCCGGGATGCAGTGGAGGGTTCTATCTACAAAGAGATGCGAACCTTTGTAGGCAGCGATGGCGCAACGCAAATACAGGAGATCATTAAAAATGCCAGCCTCAGTGGTAAAAATAATGTTGCCGCAGCCATTGGAGTTGTAGCTCTTTTAATTGGAGCCACCACCGTATTTGCTGAGATACAGGATTCAATAAACATGATCTGGGGATTGGTGCGAAAACCAACTGCGGGATGGAGAGCCCTGGTTAAAACCCGTCTTCTTTCATTTGGTGTTATCGGGAGCCTGGGCTTTTTATTATTGGTTTCTTTAAGTGTTACGGCAATTTTAGAAGGACTTAGCGACCGTCTCCAGACAAGATTTCCAGGGATAACAATCGCTGTATTTTATGTTATCAATATTGTAATCACGTTGGCGGTTGTAACCGTTCTATTCGGCGTAATTTTTAAGGTATTGCCAGATGCTAAAATAAAATGGAAAGACGTACTTGCCGGCTCCATTGCTACGGCAATTCTTTTTATGCTGGGAAAATTTGCCATCACTTTTTATATAAGTAAAAGCAGTCTTGAAAGCACTTACGGCGCAGCGGGTTCCTTCGTTGTGTTGCTCGTATGGATCTATTATTCCTCGTTCATTTTATATTTTGGCGCCGTATTTACAAAAGCCTGGGCGGTTAAATATGGCCATCAAATAAATCCCAATGATTATACCGCTTTTGCTAAAATTATTGAAGTACCCTCAGAGAACAAAAGTGCGCAGGAAATACAAAAGGAAAAAGAGCAAGATCAGGAACAGTGTAAAGAAAAATCGATCCGGGTTAAATAATCCACAGGCCCGCTTTAAGTTACTTTTTCGAATTCATATTTTCCTTTAATGTGCTGGTTTAAGTAGGTTCCTTTTGAGGAAGAACTTAGCAAGGCCTCGTGCACTTCTTCCGGCACATTTTTATATGTGTAAATTATTCCTGAAACAAATGTTATTCGTAACGCAGCATTTGCTTTATCATATTTTATAAAAGAGATTACAGATGATGGCATATTTGATCGCCTTAGTTAAGTTATTTCAAAACATTCCAGGCAATGCAGGCATTACATAACAAATTCCTCTTTTACAATTTTTCCATCTTTTACCTCATACACACAAAGCTCCGTCATCTTCATGGGTCCGCGCTCTTTCATTGTTACATCCAGCATCATCGTGCAGGCAAATGAATTATCTGCCACTATAGGATCTGAAACTTCAATGCCGTGCATTTTCTCTACCATAGAGTCAAATTTCTCCCCCTTCTCAATAATTGCTTTAAGTCCCTTTGTTTCTTTTTCAAATGCAGGTGTGGCGCGTGGCTCAACACTTAATGCATCTTCTGCATATAATTCTTGTTGGGCTGATTTAAAATCGCCTTTGCGGCAAAGTTCAACGAGCTTATCTGCGACTTCTTTTGTTGTCATAAAAATTGTTTTAAATATTGATAAATTTTTTTAAAGTGTAACCGGTTTATTTTTACGATACATTATTTTTTTTAAACAAATATCTTACCAGTTTGCAAACAAATATTAAGACGCACCTTCTCAGAAATGTTCCGGGTACAGCCAGATTTTCGCCCTGGATTTTAAAGGTTGTCAACCTTCACAATTGAGATATTAAATTGAAATAAAACAAAGGTTCGCACCTTGCGAAAATTTCGGCTGCACCTATTTTTGTATGGATCTGATCCAAACTTGTAAAGGATATAAGGTTATTTCCTGTTTAGAAAATCCGTGAAAACACCTTTGCACCGGATTTTTAGTGTCCGTTACTTTGCATCATCAATTTCGTATGGCAGCATGGTTGTTTTTCATTCTATCATTCATTCCAAATTGAAATATTTTAAAATCTATCAAAATTATTAATCACAATAAATTTCGCTCACATGGGAGTTATTATGCAATCATTCTATTGGGATTGTCCCAAACTGGAAGGGAAAGAATTTCAATGGTGGAACTTCGTAAAAGAAAAAATTCCATCCCTGAAAGAGACAGGCTTTACTGCTCTCTGGCTGCCGCCCGCATGTAAAGCGGCTAATCTTGGCGGCATGTCAATGGGCTACGATCCATACGATTATTATGATCTTGGAGATATTGAACAAAAAGGCTCCGGGCCAACCTGGTTTGGATCACGAAGCGAGTTGGAAGATCTCATACGCGAGGTGCATGATAAGGAAATGCAGGTGTATGCTGATATGGTTCTTAACCACACCAATGGCGCCGATGAACAGGAGCTTAATTTGTTTGACAAAAAAATGGGATGGACAAAATACAATCCCGGGAGCGGGAAATTTGTACGCGACTGGAGATGTTATCATCCTTCGTATTTTGAAAGGATGGACGACATGGATTTTGGCGGTATGCCCGATCTCTGCCATCGCAATCCTTATGTGTATAGCGAACTTATGGAATATGCACGTTGGCTTATCGAGGAAATTGGCTTCGATGGTTTGCGATATGATTTTGTAAAAGGATATGGCGCCTGGATCATAACGGCCATACTGGAACGCCTATACGAAAAAAAAGGAGTTACCGGCTTTTCGCCTTTTGGTGTTGGCGAATACTGGGATTCGGATATCTATATTAACGAATGGCTGAAGCAAACAAATGCTTATAGCGATAACCCGGTAACGGCTTTTGATTTTCCTCTTCGCGGCAGGTTGAAAGACCTTTGCGATAGTTATGGATTTAATTTGAAAACACTCACTCAAAGTGGCACGCTCATTACCGATGGCATGCCGGAGTTGTCCGTAACCTTTGTCGAAAATCATGATATCGTTCGCACAGATCCTATTGTAAACGATAAGATGCTTGCTTATGCCTATATACTCACTCACGAGGGCTACCCTTGTGTGTTCTGGCAGGATTATTACAACTGGAATCTAGCACAGGAAGAAAATAAAAACGGCATTGCTGCTTTGGTAAAAATTCACGAACAATATGCCGGTGGCGCTACGGAGATTATTTATTGTGACGATGATCTTTATATCATGCAACGCCGGGGAACTGAGAAGGAAAAGGGGTTAGTATTTGTGTTGAATAATGCAGCCCGCTGGAATGGCCGGCTAATTAATACTCAATGGGCCAGCACACGCTTTATTCCCGGTGCCTGGGGGGGAAAGGACAATGCCGATACGCCTGAAGAAAAATGGACGGATGGAATTGGTGCTGCTGAGTTCTGGGCGCCGCCAAGGGGTTATGCAGTTTATGTTCCCGAGAGCTGAATCGTTTTTAAAACCGGAAGACTACTTTTATTTTTAGTTTTAAAGGTTGTTTAAATCATATCATCCTTAAGCAACCTGGAAAGAATAATTATAAATGATTCTTCATTTATCTTTTTTCTAAAAACAGTTTTGTACTTTGGTGCATCCAAACTTTTTGACA
>JALZAJ010000215.1 GCA_030948465.1 Bacteroidota bacterium | reverse complement strand
AGCTTAGTACAACCCAGGTTTACGTACATATTTTACAGAAAAAAATAAGTGATGATATGGGTCTGCTGAGACAAAAATTTAAAGATCTCGAAAACGAAAAACGTTCTAAACTAACAGTGGTAAGCGGATAGACTAATTGTGAAATGATAATGTAAAGCTAAGATCATGCAGCGAATGAATTGTGAAGAGGCGAAGAAAATTGGCATAAAAGTTATGATAATCAGAAGTACAAAAAAGCCTGGAGAATTTATATCAGCTACAAGGAAAAGCAAATCAAAAAATGATGGAAAAGCTAATTGACCACTGATAACAATAATTGACAAAAACATAGTTTTATAATTTTAGTACAACTTAATTTTATAATTTTGCCACAACACAGTTTTATAATTTTAGCACATCCTGGTTTTCCGGCTGTATTATCTGAGGGAAAGAATTGAACACCATAACAACGATATCAAATACCTTGTAATTACAAGTGTCTTTGAATGGTTTGTTTTTGATGCCACCGAATTTGAAACGCTTTTTTTTAAGAACAGCGCTTTGGTAAGTGATTATAAGAGTTGGATGGCAAAACAAAAGGTAAGCAACAACAATGACCTTTTTTACAACGAAATAGCAAGGACCTTTCTTGATACATTACCGGAATAAAATTTACATACTTCGACATCCGGGAATTTGAAAAGCCGCTCAAAGAAACCGATAAAGATAATGATAAGAAGCTAATTCCTTTATTCAAGATCCTTTCGCCAATACATCTGTTGAAGCAGTCATTTGCCAATGACAGCAATACCTTAGACAAAGGCTTTTACAATGAATCTTATCTAATGCTTTTATGACTTAGCGTGGTATGGACATTTAAAGTTTAAACAAATGTCCTGGTTTAGTAATCTGGGTTTGATTAGCATAATACTCATTAGTTGGGGCATAGCACTTTTTGAGTATTGCTTTCAGGTACCAGCCAATAGAATTGGTTATGATGAAAATGACGGTCCGTTTAATTTGTGGCAACTTAAAGTTATTCAGGAGGTGATTACTTTAATTGTCTTTACATTGTTTGCAATTATTTTCTTCAAGAACGAAACTTTTAGGGTAATCATTTAATTGGATTTTGTTTTCTGATTCTTGCTGTATATTTTATTTTTAAAAAATAAATTTTACCCTGTATTGCTAAAAATAAAATCAAAGCCAGGGCACATCACAATTGGAAATTCAAATCGACCAGCTTGTTTACCAACCCTACAACCTCACTCCTGAAGAAATACAAAACGTCGAAAGCAGTATCAAGTGAATAAAGGAAAAGACTTTGAAGCTATTCAAATTCAATAAACAGCATTGCAATTGAGACTGAAGATGCCACATGTTATGCCGCTGAAGTGATTGCGACGCAACGATGATGCTATAAATAACCTACGCCGGTAGCCTGAATAGAAAGTTTAGCCAGCATTAGAAACCGAAGGTTTACAGCCACTACCGAAACAAAAAACATGATGCCGGGACTTATCAGTTGCTTAATCAAAAGAAGTATGCCTTCGGTTTTTTTTTAGCTACGTTTGCAAACCGGTATTTCAACTTTTACAGCCGGGCAAACATGTAATGGATAAAAAAGATTTAAAAATACTTTTTCCAACCCTCGAAGAAGGTTTATACGATGAATTATTGGAACATGGAACTATTAAAGAAGTGAAGGCGGGAGACACACTTTTAAAAGTAGGGCAGACCATACGCTCAACTATACTAATCATTGATGGCCTGGTTAAGTTGTACCGGGAAGATAATGAAGGAAAAGAGTTTTTCATTTATCACCTCAATGCAGGGCAGGCTTGTTCTCTTTCTATGGTATGTGCAGCAAAGCATGAAACAAGCGAAGTTTTGGCAAAGGCACTAACAGATGCAACCGTGTTTGCCATTCCTTTAGAGTACATGGACGAGTGGATGAGCAAGTACAAAAGCTGGCATCAGTTTGTAATAACTTCTTACCGCAACAGGTTTGAGGAACTGCTTAAAACTATTGATGCCATTGCTTTTACAGGCATGGACGAGAGGCTCGAATATTATTTAAAAAAGCAAGTTGAACAGCTTGGCAACAATTTAAAAATCACACACCAGGAAATTGCCAGCGACCTTAATTCTTCAAGAGAGGTTATAAGCCGGCTATTAAAAAAAATGGAAGCAAAAGGTTGGCTAACCATCCATAGAAATTCTATTGAGTGGATAAAAAAAGATTGATGCCTGTGTGACTAATATCACGGTAGCTGTGAATGTTAGCCACCATCTTTGCTCAATGGGAATAGCAGGCTACATAGCATCATTATTTATTGGAATTTCATTGGGTTTAATAGGCGGGGGCGGCTCAATACTCACCGTGCCGGTTCTGGTTTATTTATTCAGCATCAATCCTGTTTTGTCAACTTCTTATTCACTATTTATTGTAGGTTCCACTAGTTTAATAGGGGCTATAAACAATTACAGAAAAGACCTGGTTAAAGTAAAAATTGCTTTACTGTTTGGTATATCCTCAATCACCACCGTTTTTCTTACAAGAAAATTTGTGATTCCACATATTCCTGAAAACTTGTTTACCATCGGTAATTATACTATTAGTCATGCTTTAATCACAATGGTTTTGTTTGCCGGGTTAATGATTATGGCAGCAAAAGCAATGATTCAAAACGGAAACTCTGAGGTAAATGAAAATGAAAAAGATTTTCGAAAAATAAATCTTCCAAAATTACTTTCTTATGGTATTGCAGTAGGATTAGCAACGGGGATCTTAGGTGCAGGCGGGGGATTTTTATTAATACCTACTTTGGTAATTTTTGTAGGCTTGCCAATGAAAGAAGCAGTAGGTACATCGCTTTTAATTATTGCCTTGAACTCTTTGATAGGTTTTACAGGCGACCTCGGTCATTTTACAATCGACTGGCTATTTTTGTTGAAAATAACATCTATTGCTATTGCTGGTATTTTTATTGGTGGCTATTTCGCTAAAAAGATAAATGGTGATAAACTAAAAAAGGCATTTGGCTGGTTTGTTTTGCTAATGGGTATTTATATAATTGTTAAAGAAATCTTACTATAAATTTTAGGTGATAAATATCACATTCTTTCATTGACCTGTGTTGCAACTTTGAACAAATAAATTTTTACAATGGAGATAAATAATACAAGAACTATAGTAGATGTAAGAACCCGGGAAGAATTTCAGGAAGGTCATTTTCCAAATGCGATCAATATTCCCTTAGACCAGGTGACACAACGAATAAATGAATTTAAAGACATGCAAAAGCCAATAATAACATACTGCAGAAGTGGTAACAGGAGCGGCGTTGCTGTTTCTATTTTAAAACAGAATGGAATTACTGATGCTATCAACGGCGGAGGTCTTGGTGACTTAACCAAAAACTAAAATGATGAAAACCATCCTAAATAAATGGTCAATAATGCGTGGGCTTAGGCTGGTAATAGCTATCATCGCCTTGGTACAAGCAATCATACAAAAAGATGTAGCGCTGGGGATATTAGCTGGATTTTTACTGGTGACAGCCGCAGCCAATGTAGGTTGTTGCGGCCGTCATGGTTGCGCAGTAAATTTTAATAATCAAAAAAAAGAAAAGGAGCTGTTATATGAAGAACTGGATAATAAAAAATAGACTGTATTTCATTGGCGCATTGAGTGGCGGAATAGGCGGTTTTCTTTATTGGAAATTTGTTGGCTGCTCAACGGGTACTTGTGCCATCACATCCAGCCCGGTAAATAGCACCATTTACTTTGCTTTTTTCGGTGCTGTTTTATTTGGTGGATTTAAAAAAGAGAAATATAAACATACCGGGGATTAATGACAGAAACCTCTTCACTCTATAACAATTATTTGTATATGCCTGATTTAAATACAAGAAGAAACTTTTTAAAATTCTCGACCCTTGCAGGTTTAGGCATTGCAGCAAATCCACTTTCATCATTTTCGGCAGCAGGTGATGAAAAGAAAAACGCCGGATTACAAACAAAATTAAAACCCGGGCAGCAGGTAGTTACATTATTGCAAACCACAGATGTGCACTGCCAGCTGCATCCGCATGATGAATTGTTTTGGGAAAATGAAAAAGCGGTATTTCGTAAAACCGGTGGCTATGCAAATCTTCGAACTTACTTTGATATTGCACGTAAACAAAATGCAAACACATTTATCATTGATACCGGCGACATGTTCCAGGGAAGTGAGCTAAGTGTAAAGACTACGGGCAAAGCATTACAGCCGGTTTTAAATTCTATGGGCTACGATCTTTACATACCGGGCAACTGGGAAGTGGTGTATTATAAAAAGAACATGCAGAAATTATTGGGAGGATTAAATGCACCGAAAATTTGTTCAAACATGTATCATGATTTGGGAGCTGGCAAAAAAGGTGAATTGATTTTTCTACCTTATTACACATGGCAAACCGCGGGTATAAAAATCGGTTTCGTTAGTTATACAGATCCTTTAGTTCCCATACGCCAGTCTCCTGCTTATAGCGAGGGAATAATTTACACTTTTCCTGAAGAAAATCTGGCGTATTATGTCAATGTGTTGAAGGAGCAGGAGCAATGCGATTTTATCATACTGTTATCACATTTAGGATTATCACAGCAAATCGATTTGGCAAATCATCCTGCGTGTAAAGATGTTGATTATATTTTTGGAGGCGATACCCATGAACGTGTTCGCAAACCTATTCAATGTAAATACAGCAAAGTGGTTGAACCGGGGGCTTTCGGTTCTTTTGTGGGGCGCTTAGATTTGATTGTTGAAAAAGGAAAAATAATAAAAGAGCAATACAATCTTGATGAAGTGGATGCCACCAGATATAAACCCAATACCACTGTGCAGGCAATCATTGCTAAAAATGAAGAGCCACTAAAAAAAGATATTACAAAAGTTGTTGGCTACAGCACTTTGCCCTTATACCGTTATTTTGTTGTGGAAAATACAATTGATACATTAATCATTGAAGCTTTGATGTGGAAGATAAAGCCGGACATTGTCTTATCCAATGGCTTTCGTTTTTGCCCGCCCAAAACTACCCGTGATGCTTCAGGAAATATTCCAATAACGGAAGGATTTGTTTATGATATGCTTCCGGTTGACAGTACGGTAAGAACCGCTAAAGTTTTCGGCAAGCAGATAAAAGAATGGCTTGAAAAAGAATTGAATAATGTTTTCGCTAAGGATGCTTCGCAGCGATTAGGTGGATGGATGGTTAAGTTTAAAGGAATGAAGATTGAGTTTAAAGCCTTTGCCGAGATGGGCAACCGGGTGAAAAAGATAAGCATAAACGGAGCTAAACTAGATGAAGAAAAGTTGTATGTAGTTAGTGCCTGCGAACGTGAAGG
>JALZAJ010000167.1 GCA_030948465.1 Bacteroidota bacterium | reverse complement strand
CCGTCAAAAAAGCCAGCATTTCCGCCTCCTTCTTTTTTTGCGTAAATAGCTGCCCCGGTCCCATTGGGATTAAGGTTATAGGCAGCAATGGCTGCAGTGACAGGCGATTTTGTTTCTGCATGCATAGCTTCATAGGTTTCGCTGGTACCCCAAACGCCAACACCACCTACGCTTGTACCTACTACGCCTGCACCATTGCCAGTGTGTTCGCCTAAAACGCCGTGCCCACCAGTAGTGCTCTCTGTCCTGCCATAGACCCCATGCCATTTGTGAGCTATGCCCACTATACCACTCCCCGAATCACTTTCACCCCAAACACCATGTTCGTTTGCACTGTGCCCTAACACGCCGTGGCCATTTGTACTGTCGCCAGTTACCCCCGTAGAAGCCTGACTGAATCCCCATACACCAAAGCCATTAAAACTTTCGCCATAAACACCTCGTCCATTCTGGTCGGTATTTGTACCCAAAACACCGGCCTGGTTTACGCTTGTTGAATCACCTTGAATTGGCTGTCCCATAATAAAAAAATTTGATTTTTGAATAATTTTCTGATAACAACTTTAATTGAGAAAAACTTTTTTCAATTAAAATATTGAAATCAAATTTCTATTCTTTCATGATGAATAACAATCCCCTTTTAAGGGTAACCACTATTATAGAATTTTTAAAAACGGAAAATGAATGGCAATAGAAAATAGGTTTTGATTATTTAGTCCCATAAGAAAATAAACCTATTAATACTTAGAAACAAATAGAGATTAAAATATTTTTTATTTATTAAATAATTTTTTCTTTCAACGCTTTTGCAATCGCTTCTTTACCACAGTTAACATGAAGCTTGGAATAAATATTTTTTAAATGAGAGCGTACCGTTTCATAAGCAATGCCAAGTTCGGATGCAATAAGCTTAATGCTATAGCCTTCAGTAAGCAGATGAAGGATCTCGTTTTCCCTTTTTGAAAGGTCATAGAATTGTTTCATGTTTTTTTGCTGGAACGATTGTAAAACCCGCCTGGCAACAGTTGGCGACATGGGGGCGCCTCCATCCATTACTTCTTTTATAGCATCGAATAATTTATAAGGTGTGGTAGTTTTCAAAATGTAGCCATTAGCGCCGGCGCATAAACTTTCAAAAATCTTTTTATCATCTTCAAACATAGTGTACATTATAACAGCCACGTCGGGCTTTGTTTCTTTAATAATGCGGGTTCCTTCAATTCCGGATTTTTCAGGCAGGTCAATATCCATAATTACTACATCAGGATTTAAACGACGTATTATGTTACCGGCTTCCTGGCAATTATTAAAATCTCCTGTCACTTCAAATTCTGCCGAACTTTTTAAGAGCACAACTAAACTTTCTCTTAAAGATTCATTGTCTTCAAAAATGATAATATTTACAGGCATAAAATAATATAAAGGTAATCTTCGCGCAGCTTTAAAAAATCCCCTTTACAGGTTAGTGTGTTTTTCCGGCAGTGAAATATTTATTACAGTTCCTGTTTCTAAAGATGAAGTAATGGTGAAATTTCCTTTCCACTTTTCTATCCGGCTTTGCATATTTTTTAGTCCGTTGCGGTGAGTGGGTTGTGTAACGTCAAATCCTTTTCCATTGTCATTAATGGTAATGCGAATACTTCTTTTTTCTTCACGCACATTTATGTTTACAGCAGTTGCCTGTGCATGTTTTTGAATATTGTTGATCGCTTCTTTATACACTAAAAATAAATCCCTTCGTTGCTCCATGTCAACACTGTGGTTGAGGAGTTGTTTATCACTATTAAATTGTAACGAAATATTAGTAGCATCAAATGCATCTGCAGCATAACGACGCATCCTGGCAATAATTTCTGGTAGCGAATCATTGCTGCTGTTGATGCTCCACACTATATCATCCAATGCTTCACCGGAAGATTGTATTTCATTTGCTATGCGGGTTAAATAAGAAGAGGTTGTTTCAGGCTGCTTCACATTTTGCTTTCCCAACATAGTGAGAATATTAATATTGGTGAGCCTGGCGCCAATATCATCATGCAGATCGGATGATATATTGTTACGCACTTTTTGAACACGCAATAACTGGTTGATGCGGTAACGATACAAAAAATATGCGCCGG
>JALZAJ010000152.1 GCA_030948465.1 Bacteroidota bacterium | reverse complement strand
TGACTATAAATTTTCTCATCGAAAATCAACGTCAAAATTCTAATTTGTTACGCTAAACTTTACCTTGTAGAATTATAAAAATTCTGTGCTGTTACTTCCAAACTTTCAAAGATCTTTTGGCCTTTTTTTGGCCACCCATTTTTACCCTTCGATAAACTCAGGATTTTATTTGGGAGTGCAAAAGTAAGTGCCTTTATTTTCACCACCAAATTTTTCTTAAAAACTTTTAAAATTTATTGTGTGGGATTTGTGATTTTTTTGAAGAGCTCATGCCTTTTTTCAAAAGCGGAGGGCAAAGATACTATGGTATTATCTTTCATTCCAAAATATTTTAAAGTTATTTTGTTAACGGTTTTAAATCCCTGTGCCAGTAAGTCTTTCAGCTTCAATATTTTTTTTAATTGCGGCTATGCAGAAAAAAAATAAAAACGGTTATACGGTATAGGGATATTTAACTTTGACCAGAAAAAGTCCATGTGCGGGCACCCCAAAATTTGCCCTGTTATTATTTTTACTTTCTATTATACTTTTGAAAGACGGTATGGATAGTTTTCCGGTACCTACATACAACATCGTTCCCACCAATCCGCGAACCATTCCCCGTAGAAAACGATTGCCTGTAATGCTGAAAATAAGTAAGTCCTTTTCTATATGCCATTCACTTTTATTAATGGAACAAATGAAAGTATTTACCTGAGTATTTTTTTTTGAAAAGGAAGTAAAATCATACGTATACAAAATTATATTCGAAGCTTCCTGCATTTTTTTTAGATTCAACATATATGGATAATACCACGCTATCTCTCTGTAAAACGGGTTCTTTTCTTTATAGATGTGATATCTGTATTCCCGGGTTGTGGCATCGAAACGGCAATGAGCGTTCTCCGGTAATTTTTTAATATTTTTTACAACAATATCTAAGGGTAATATTGAATTCAATGAGTATAAATATTTATCAGGATTTTTTATTTCTCCTGAAATATCATTTCCATGATAGATCAACTCCCCTTCTGAGTCAAAGTGAAAGAAATTTTGCAGTGCATGAACGCCTGCATCTGTGCGGGAAGAACCCGTGAGATAAAATTTTTTCCTGAAACAAATTTCCAGCGCTTTTTCAACTTCGGATTGTATGGTAACGGCATTTTTTTGAACCTGGAAACCGGAGTACCTGGTGCCTTTATAGGAAACTTCTATAAAATATCGTGGCATAAAACCGATGATTATTTATGGATCATAGCTTTAAACCTATTTACATAATATGGATCACTAAGCTGAGATTGCAGAATTTGATATTGATTTGAATCAGCAGTAAATGCGTAAGCTGCGTCAAAGAATTTGTATTTCCCTTCGTCACTCAGAAATAAAAAAGAAAGATTTTTAATTTGTTCCGTGCTAAAACATTTCGACCGGAAAATCTTTTTAGCAGCGCTTATCATGCTCTCATCGCTTTTTTCCCCGGCCATTTTTTTTCGAAGCTTAATAAAGTCATCGGTCGAGGCAAATGATTTGCAATCCGAATTCATTATTGAAGAATGTATGACTTTTGGAACGTCTGCCTCCACAGCACTATCCTTCTTCACTTTATCAATTTCAACATTTTCATTGTCCTTTTTTATATCATTAACGACAGATGATCTATCTGAAACTGTGCTATCCTGAGCATTGCTGACAAGGGTTGAGGAGGTATCCCTTTCAGGCAGTTCAACCTTTTTTTGATTACTATTTTCAGCAATGGAAGTTGCCGTATCCGAATTACTTAAAACTGGTGGCGCAATTACTTTTACTGCACTATCCATGACGGGGTTTATTTTATTTCCGCTATCATTGGCGCCTGTCACTGCAACCATGCTATCATTGCTATTTTTCGAATCGATACCAGGAATAAAAATTCTTATGGTATCCGTATTATCTCCGGTTTTATCTACATAAACCATTTCAATACCATCTTTATTTTTTTTATTAAGAGTGCGTGAAATAATGGAAGGTGAAAATGATTCAGTTGCCGCCGCCGTGTCAGTGACGGCTTTCTGTAATGAAGAATCAGGCTCCTTACTCATTGTTGAAATTGCCAGTGTATCCTTATTTGCTGCTTTTCCGGACGAAGGCATGATAACTGTATTTTTTTCTAACAGGGAAGAATCTTTTACCACGTTTGCGAGCATCTTCGAGAATGCATCATCCTGGAGATCTTTTTTTGTAGTATCCACCGGGCTATTGGAATTACCGCCCATTACTATTGAAAAAGACTGCATGTTAAAAAGCCCCCAGCCTTTATCGCCAAAATTTTTTAAAAGAAATCCTAAATTCTTATTATCAACCGACAACTGGAAGTTTTCTTCCGGAAATTCTTTCCGGGGAAATCCCACGGTAATTTTATAATCACCTTCTAATAGTTTTGGAAGAATTAAATAGCCAGATGCAGAAGAGCTCGACACTTTATTTTCAAGCTTCACATAAAAAGGCTGACTGTTTTCCGTTTGTAAATAGACAAAATGAATTTGCTGAGCCCTGGAAAATATAGAGGCAGCAAGAAAAAATATAACCGCAGCTAAACGATGTAAGATCATATTCGGCAAATCTATTTAATAAAATAATCAATTCTGCCTTCTATCCAAAATATGATTTCATTTTGAATTATCCTTTTACTTTTGCCCACATTTAAAATTTAATTATGAAGAAAAGCCTCTTAGCATTTTTATTGATCAATTCTTTTTTAATAACACTGGCTCAGGAAGAAGAGCAAACAAAAGACACTTCCTGGAAACATATTTACCGTGCATCATACACCCGCATTAATGAACTGGTACACACAAAACTTATGGTGAGTTTTGATTATAATAAATCATGGATGTTTGGAAAAGAATGGGTGACATTGCGTCCTCATTTTTATCCAACTGATTCACTAACCCTTGATGCGAAGGGAATGGAAATAAAAGAAATTTCTTTGATGAAGGGAACTGCAAAAATTCCTTTGAAATATGAATATGATGGTATGGAGTTACGAATTAATCTGGGTAGAATGTATAAGGCAACAGAAAATTATACTTTATACATAGATTACATCTCGAAGCCTAATGAGTTAAAAGTGGAAGGCAGTGCGGCAATTACGGATGCAAAAGGATTATATTTTATCAATCCGAAAGGAGAAGATCCGGATAAACCGACTGAAATATGGACGCAGGGTGAGACAGAAGCTAACAGTGCCTGGTTTCCTACATTAGATAAACCTGACGAGAAAAACACCGAGGAAATTTACATGACCGTGCCGTCAAAATATGTTACTCTTAGCAACGGACTGCTTATTAGCCAAAAGAAAAATGCTGATAGCACAAGAACCGATTATTGGCGCATGGATCTTCCACATTCGCCTTATTTATTTTTTATGGGTGTAGGAGATTATGTAATTGTAAAAGACAAGTATAAAAACATTCCGGTTGATTATTATGTTGAAAAAGAATATGCCTCCGTTGCCAAAAAAATATTTGGCGAAACGCCGGCTATGATTGGTCTTTATGAAAAATTAACCGGCGTGCCTTTTCCATGGACAAAGTATGACCAGATTGTTGGGAGGGACTATGTAAGCGGAGCCATGGAAAATACCACTGCGACGCTACACCAGGAAAGCGCTTATCAAAATGCGAGGCAGTTGGTTGACGGAAATAAATGGGAAGAAGTTATCGCACATGAACTTTTTCACCAATGGTTTGGCGACCTCGTTACTACTGAGAGCTGGAGTAATATCACTCTAAATGAATCTTTTGCTGATTATAGTGAAACCCTTTGGGATACGTACCGGTATGGGAAAGATGCCGGCGATGAACATATAGAAGAAAACAGACAAACCTACTTGTCGAACCCCGCTAACTTCACCAAAGACCTTGTTCGCTTTTATTATAGTAACAAGGAAGATGTTTTTGACCAGGTTTCTTATCCTAAGGGCGGTTCTATTTTACACATGTTACGAAGTTATGTAGGTGACAGCGCTTTTTTTAAATCTCTAAATCTTTATCTAAATACCTATAAATTTAAAAATGCCGAAGCGCATCAATTAAGGCTTGTATTTGAACAGGTAACCGGACAGGACCTTAATTGGTTTTGGAATCAATGGTATTTTGGAAGTGGTCAGCCTGACCTTACTATAAACTATGATTATAACAACGGCAAAGCCCGCGTAATTATTGATCAAACACAAGAGACCGGAAAACTTTTCAAGTTACCAATGGCGATAGATGTTTACAGTGATGGAGCCAATAAAAAGAGGTATCGTGTATGGGCCGAAAATAAAGCGGATACTTTTTATTTCCCAAGTGCAAAAAAGCCCTCTTTAATAAATGTAGATGCTGAGAAAGTGTTGGTTTCAAGGAAAACTGATAATAAATCGGCAGAAGAATATGAACAGCAATATAAGTATGCCGGCAATTATATGGATCGTAAAGAAGCACTCGCATTTTTCGCCAAAAATAAAACGAGTGATCTCGCTAACGGTTTAAGCGACAAATATTATGGCCTGAGATTATTCACCCTTGAAGCAATGGACCAAAATAATAGCTACTCCGTACCAACAGTGTTAGCTACTATTGAGCAAATAGCAGAGAAAGATCCTAATAAAAATGTACAGGCAAAAGCGATAGAGCTTTTAGCCAAAACCAATGATAAGAAGTATTTGCCATTATTTAATAAGTATGTAAGTGATTCTTCTTACTCAGTTTCCGGAGCCTCTTTGGAGGGCATCACCAGGCTTGAACCTTCGGGAGCGTATAACCTGGCAAAAAAATACAGCAGCGATGCCAAAGGGAAATTGGGAACTGTAGTAACCAAAGTGATTATGGAGAATGCTACGGAAAACGATTTTGATATCATTCTCAATAATTTCAAAAATGCACCAATCACACAATCTAAAATACAGCAAACATTCGCATTTGCCGGCTACCTGGCAACACTAAAAAATAGCGCCAACGTAAAAAAAGGGGTTGATGAAATAATGAAATTAAGAAATAAAATACCGGAGCAATACAAGAAATATGTTGATCCCGGCTTCAAACAAGCGTTTAGTAAGATAATTGCCGCCCAAAAGGCACAGGGTAATAATGAATTAGCCAGTTATATCGCCGGACTGATTGAATAGTCCTTTGAAAATTTTGTAAAATAAAAATCCTGGTTCAAAAAATTGATTGAACCAGGATTTTTTATTACTGAGATGCATGTTTTTACCAACCGCCGCTGGCACCTCCACCGCCTCCACCGCCACCACCGAAGCCTCCAAAGCCCCCTCCTCCTCCGCCGCCACCAAATCCACCTCCGCCTCCAAAACTTCCTCCCCGTCCCGAACCACCTAACAT
>JALZAJ010000127.1 GCA_030948465.1 Bacteroidota bacterium | reverse complement strand
TATTCATACTAATGCACAAACATTAACTGCCCGTCCTAATGTTTCAATGGCACCAAACACAAACGGTTATTATGAATACTTACCCCTTGGTTATAATCCTGCCGGAAGTCAAACATATCCTGTACTTATTGCCTTTGGCGGCCTTAGCCAAAATGGTAATGGAACCTTGGCTCAGCTGGACTATGTTTTCTCTAACTGGGGCGGCCCGGGATGGCAAATTCAAAATGGAAAATTCCCTTCATCACTCACGGTCAATGGCCAGCTTTTTAGATTTATAGTTATTTTACCTCAATTCAGTAGTGGTGCATCACCGCAGGGTGTAAACACTCTTATTTCTTATGTCATTGCACATTATAAAACAGATTCTACCAGGATTTACCTTACAGGCAACAGCTCAGGCGGCGGCTATTGCTGGGATTACCCGGGAGCAAGCGTTCAATATGGAAAACGGGTGGCAGCAATCGTTCCTACTTGTGCTGCTTCTTCCTACAATACCACCAAGGCCAATAATATTGCGGCGGCTAACCTGCCTGTTTGGGCTACCCATAATGCTGTTGACAATACAGTTTGCCCTTGTACAACTATAAGCTTTGTGAATGGGATTAATGCGGCGCTTCCTCCTCCTAACCCTTTGGCTAAAAAAACGATTTTCCAGGATGTTGGACATAATTGCGCCGATTCAACTTTTAATATGACTTATGGCATTGGTGCTTATGCATGGATGTTACAATATTCACGCGGCACCACGCCACCGGTAAATCAGCCACCGGTTGCAAACGCAGGCCCTGACGTGACAATTACTTTACCAACCAATTCAGTGCAATTAAATGGAAACGGTTCTTATGATCCTGATGGAACCGTAGCTTCTTATAGCTGGGCCAAAACAGCCGGCCCTGGTCAATTTACCATTAGCAATAGCAATATCGTTAATCCGGTTTTTAGTAATCTAGTTGCAGGTACTTATACTTTGAGCCTTACGGTTACTGATAATAAGGGAGCCAAAAACACAGATTTTATAAACGTAATTGTTAACCCCGTACCTGCAAATGTTCCACCTGTTGCAAATGCAGGAAATGATGTGACGATTACTTTACCAACTAATTCAGTACAGCTAAATGGAAACGGTTCTTATGATCCTGATGGAACTGTAGCTTCTTATAGCTGGACTAAAACAGCCGGCCCTGCTCAATTTACCATTAGCAACAGCAAGATAATTAATCCCGTTTTCAGTAATCTTATCGCAGGTACTTATACCTTGAGTCTTACGGTTACTGATAATAAGGGAGCCACAAATACAGATTTTATAAATGTAATTGTTAACCCGGTACCTGCAAATCAGCCACCGGTTGCAGCGGCAGGAAATGACGTGACCATTACTTTACCAACTAATTCAGTGCAATTAAACGGAAGTAGTTCTTATGATCCCGATGGAACTATCGCTTCTTATAGCTGGGCTAAAACAGCGGGCCCTACGCAATTTACCATTAGCAACAGCAAAATAGTTAATCCCGTTTTTAATAACCTTGTCGCAGGTACTTATACATTGAGCCTTACGGTTACTGATAATAAGGGAGCCACAAGTACAGATTTTATAAATGTAATTGTTAATCCGGTAGCTGTAAATCAGCCCCCCGTTGCAAACGCAGGCCCTGATGTGGTTATAACCCTTCCAACAAACAGTGTATCACTTACCGGCAGTGGAACAGATCCGGATGGCACCGTTGCTTCATATGCATGGACACAGGTTTCCGGCCCTTCAGTAAGTTCAATAGCCAGCCCTGGAACAGCAAAACCCACAATAAGTAATCTTATACAGGGAACATATGTTTTTAACCTGAAGGTAACAGACAATAATGGAGCTACTGCCTCAGATCAAATGCAACTAACCGTAGCACCTGTAACCGGGGGCACAAAATATATTAATGTTAATCTATACGGCGGCTCTAATCCTTATATTAATAGTGCATGGAATAATTGGAATGTTGGAACAGCATATACCTCAAACATTACATCACCATTGTTTACATATTCTGATGGCAGTTTATCAGGTGTAAAAGCAGTGTTAAGTTATAGCCAGGCAGTTGGCGATAATGCATCAAATTATGGAAGTGGAATGGCCCCTGCACAAGTACTTGAATATACCAGCGATGGCCAACAACCCAGGACATTAACCGCAACCGGCTTATCAACTTCATTAAAGTACAGTATTGAACTTTATGCAAGCAGATGGAGCATCAATAATAGCACCATCTTCACCGTGAATGGAACTTCGGTTACTATATCTACCTACTATAACCTTACCAACAAGGCAGTATTTACAAATATTACCCCAAATGCCCAGGGGCAGATAGTAATAAGCATTCAATCTTTAACGGGCTGGAACTACCTTAACGGTTTTATGATCACCCAGCAGGGTACTATTGGGGGAAGTCCTTCAAGTATTACCCAGGCCGGTTCAACATCTACGGGAATTAAAGATGCGACAATTGAAAAAAATCTGTCTTCAGTTGAAATCTTTCCTAACCCCACAACTGATAACGTTATAATGCAGGTAACTAATTCGCTATCGGGAATTATGAAAATTCAGATCATAAATGCAAACGGAGCGGTTAAAAGAGATATAGAATTGAAGCATGCCTCACCAGTTAGCAAGGTAAGGATACCCGTGAATGAATTACCGGCAGGAATTTATATTATCAAAGTCCAGGTAGGCAACTGGTCTTCTTCTAAAAAATTTATAAAATCATAAGTCAATCCCCTGCCATGTCCCGCCTGGCCATAGCCTTGCGGGACATGGCTGTGTAGGATTTCCCGGGAAATGAAATTTGTTATGCAATACCGAAAATTAGATGGCCATCCTCCCATTTATATCTTTACGGTCATCGGGCTTATTTTGTAAGCGATTCACACTGAACAAAAATTTAATGGTCAGTCTATCATCATCAAAGATACAGGTGAGGCTGTCACCATGAACCGTTTCAATGAAACGCCACGTCAGCAATAAAGTATTTTCATTTTGCCATGTGGCACTTGCAGCAACGATGGAATCAAAATCTATACGCCGTAAAGAAAATAAGGAGTGCGGTGCGGGTTTCAGGTTTCCTTTTCTTATCCAATAGCCCATGCCGTTAGTAATGTTGATGTCAGGTTTTCCATCTTCTTTTAAAGTGAGCACACATTTATCACCGCTAAATTTAAATGAAACGGCTTTTGCATTGAACTCATTTTTATCAAGAAGAAATTCTTTACCTGAAAGTTTTGCAGCGAGAGGAGAATCGTTTAATATTTTCGGAGGAACATATTTTAAATCTTTTAGTTGCCCGAGAAGTTGATTGTGTGCACCGGTATTTTTTTGCATAGGAGTATCCTTCATTTCTGGTAATAAAACATCCCACACTATTTGCATCGTATCTTTTGTACTGATGCTTTCGCTGGTAATGGCTACAACTGCATTAAGCTTTGGAAGCACCATGCTGAATTGCCCGAACGCCCCATCCGCCCTGAAGCCGCCGGGAGGATTTAGCCAGAACTGGTAGCCATACCCGTAACCCCAGCTGCTGTCATTATTTCCATTACTTATTTGTTTGGATGAAGCTTCAGCAACCCAGTTTTTACTAATAACCTGCTTTCCATTCCACATGCCTTGTTGCAGGTACATCTGGCCAAACTTTGCAATATCTTCTGTGCGCATGCGAAGATGGGATGCACCCATATTTACACCTTCAAAATTTTCTGTCCAGGTGGCGCCTTCTATATCTAACGGCTCGTACAATCTTGGTTTTAAATATTCATGTGCAGCTTTGCCGGTTACTTTTTTAACTATGGAACTCAGCATAAAACTTGCTCCTGAATTATACATGAACTGGCTGCCTGGTTTAAAAACTACGGGCTGTGCCAAAAATGTTTTCTCCCATGGAACTCCCGGTGCGGATGCTTCTAAAATAAGAATGGAATCTTTTGCGTGGCCCACAGACATAGAAAGTAAGTGCCTTACTTTTAATGCTGCAAGATTTTCGCTGATCTCTGCGGGGAGCATATCCGGGAAAAATTTTATTACCGGATCATCAACTGAAAGCAAACCTTCATCACGTGCCAATCCAATAGCAGAGCCGGTAAAACTTTTACTTAAAGAATATAATTGTTGCCTGTGCTCAGAAGAGTAAGGAGCCCACCACCCTTCTGCAACTACATTTCCATGGCGCAGAATCATCAGGCTGTGAAATTCCTGGCCGCTATCTTTTATAGCTTGCAAAAATTTCATAATGCCCGCAGAAGAAATTCCCTGTTCTTCGGGTGTGCTACGGGGTAGTACAAATGGGCCGTGTTGATTTCCTGTTATTCCAAAAGATGAAAATGATGGCAATATTCCAAACCCAATTGCAGACAGGCCTACCTGTTTTATAAAAACTCTTCTATGAGACATGACAGTTTTTTTATTATTTAAGGAATTACATTTTATTCTTTTTTATAAACGGCTGTGATTGTTCTTTGCCCCCTGAATGAATTGGAAGTTTGCTTTACAGTTAAAACATCTCCGTCTTCAGATAATGTCCAGGCTTCATTGGTTGTCCATTCGTTTGTTCTGCCACCGTTAGTAAAGGTCATTTTTGAATCAACAAAAAGTGTATCGCCCTTTGCTGACTCATGGGCTGATACCATCCCCGGAGCGCTTCCGAAGGGCGCTTTGAATGGTTTCTCTTTGCCATCCAGGGTGAGCTGTTCATCCGTAATGTTGGGATCGCTGTATTCTGAAATCATGACTCTTTTTACGTCGAGTTCATTATGATTTTGTATGACCGATAATTTATAGGGAATGCTGGCTGTTCCCCCGTTATTGAGATCACTGGCACCTTCATCAAATTTCCATTCTCCTGAAAAAGCGTTTGTATTTTTTACATCTAACGGTAAAGGATAAAGGCCTGCAGCGGTCCGGTATGGTGCAATAGCGATCCGGTAAGCTTTATCTTCCTGTGTGAGCACATGTGAATCGTTCAGCAATGCCGCGTATTCTTTTTTAGTAGTATTACGAACCATGCCAGCCCATATTACATAATAGCTCCATTTAGGCTGAAGCTTTATTACCTCGGGTGTTGGCGGATTGCCCACTTCCCCGAAAACAATAGGTTTTCCTTTTGCAAGTGCCAATAAACTATCATAATAATTTTGATTGAAATCACTTCCGTAAACATCAAGGGAGGCGATGTCAAAATAATCGTTGCCTACATAAAAGTTGGTAAACTTTCTTGGCGGTGTGCTCGGCCTGTCAACATTCCACATCCAGATAAGATTGTTCAATTTATGATGATTGACTAATCTGTCAAACAATTGCCTGTACAATCGTATGGTACTGTATTCTCCCTGGCGGCCACCCCACCAAAAC
>JALZAJ010000123.1 GCA_030948465.1 Bacteroidota bacterium | reverse complement strand
TTTTTTTCCATTGTTCCAAATCTTTATTTGCCTCTGAAGTAAATCTTATTTCCATATATCATCAAGGCTTATTTTAGAAGTACGGCCGGCACGAATATCTTCATCGCCTCTTTTTATTTTAGCTACAAATTCAGGATTGTAAGGGCTCTTTTCAAATTCAATTTTTAAAGCTTTTAAAAACGCCTTCAAGGCTTGGGTTTTCTCAGGGCTTTTTGGATAAACGAGTAATGTTTCCATATTAAGATTTTTTATTTAGGAGTTCATCAGCATAAAGCCGATTTCCCTTTTATTTTTGTAAAATAATTATGCAATTTAAAATGATTCAATACAAAACCGAAATAAAAAAATTTGGTGAGAAAGGCGAAAAATCCAGTTGGCATTATATCGAGGTACCGATGGAAATTGCCAATGAGTTAAAGAAGGAATATAAAAAATCTTTCAGAGTAAAAGGCTTATTGGACGAGCATAAAATAGAAAGAACAAGCCTTCTGCCGATGGGCAGTGGCAATTTTATTATTCCTTTGAAAGCGGATATTCGAAAGGCTTTAGGCAAAAGAAAAGGCGCTATTGTTTCTGTGAAACTTGAGGAGGACAAACGACCCGTAGCATTGAATAGCGAATTCATGCAATGCCTTGCCGATGAACCTGCCGCTTTGGAATATTTTAATTCGTTAGCCGGAAGCCACAGAAATTATTTTAGTAAATGGATTGACACTGCGAAAACAAATGAAACAAAAGCAGCACGCATAGCCCGTGCCGTCAATGCATTGGCACACAAGCTTGGTTATCCCGAAATGATGAGAATGGGCAAAGAAGAAAAGTTGCTATAATTAAATTTTTTTTAATTTTTTTTCAATAATAAAACCTATTTTAGTTACCGCTATTACTATTTCTTTCGCCTTCTACCTCGTTCCCAATTTTATTCACTTTAAACAACTTGTAACATGAAAAGGTTTTCATTTCTAATGGTAATCTCAGTAATTGTATTTTCCTGTAACGAATCAAAGAAGGAGATGCCTAAAAACACGGACTGGCTCGCAGATAATTTATCTGGAAAGGTAGAGCAGACCACTGATTCAACCTATAAAACAGATAGCACCGGGAAAGCAGTTGAACTGGATTCCTGCTGCGTTGTATCTACGAAGTATGACGAGAAAGGTTATTCTTCAGCCTATACTTCTGCTAACAAGGCCGGCACAGATAAAGAAGAAGGCACATTCACTCATGATGATAAGGGTTTATTCACAGGTCAGAAATTTATAAAAAATGGAAAACAGATGTCCTCGCTTACGGTTGAGAACAAAGACGGTGTATATTCCGGAGCGCAGAGTTTTGATTCGACCAGTAAAATGGATTTTTATTATACTGATATTATCGCAAATGATTATGGCCGCATCACAGGATTTAAACAGTATAAACCAGACAGCACATTAAAATCAAGCATGACTTTCAATTATAACAATCAATTCCTGAAAGATCAAAATGCAAAAGATAGTGCAGGAAAAGAAACATCTTCTTATGCTCAAACATTTGACGATAAAAATCACGTTGTTGAATCAACATATAAAGAGATAAAGACCGATTCAACAAAAAAAGATTCGACAATAACTACCGTTACAAAATACAGTTACGATACTTTCGATGATAAAGGCAACTGGATACAAAGAACTGAAATGAATGAAAAAGGTAAGCCGGTAAAAATTGTAAAAAGAACCATAACTTATTACAAAGAATAAATGGGATTTCTTCAACAGTAAAGACCCTCTCTATAAAATCGTATCGATGTCAATTCTTCTTTTAGTTTTGCAGAAATAAAAATAAATATTTATGACCTTCATTGAATTTTTTAAGAAACAATTTGTTGAAGAAGGCACTACTACACGTAAGATGCTTTCCATAGTTCCTGATGATAAATTTGATTACAAGCCCCACGAAAAAAGCATGGATATAAAACGGCTTGCAACTCATCTTGCTGATCTGCCAGGATGGATCTACATGATTTTTACAACCGATGAGCTTGACTTCGCCAAATCTTATGAGCAACCTGAAATCAATAACAACAAGCAACTGATGGATTACTTTGAAAAACGTTACAAAGAAGGTTTATCGACGTTAGTGCCTGAAAACGAAGCTTTGTTAGAAAAACCATGGACTTTAAGAAATGGCGAAAAGATATTCAGCTCAGATCCTAAAATAGATGTTATAAGAATGTCGTTTAGCCAGCAGATACATCACCGGGCCCAGTTGGGTGTTTATTTAAGACTGCTTAATATTCCAATACCAGGCAGTTATGGCCCAAGTGCAGATGAGAATAATTTTATGTGATGTAAATGTCCAATACGGATCCGACTGTTAATTGCCGGCGGCGACCTTTGCACTTGTATCCGGAATCAATCTCTTCCTTTTCCTTTTTTCATTGGTAAAAAATTCTTCGAACGTATCAAATTCTTTCCTGTACGAAAGTTGAACGCCGGTGCGGTTCCGCCGCGTAATGCCCGAAATGTCACCAAGATCTGCATCGCTTCTGTTGAAGCCGATCACTCTGAATCTGCCATCTGGTGAAATAAGGTACTCGAACGAAACATCGGGCGTGAATAAGAAGTTTGAATTTGAATTGCTCGTAGCCTGGCCAATTTTATAGTCCACGTTTCCTCCAACTTTCACCAGCAACTTATTATTAAAAAACGTAGTTCTCACCCCGAAGTTTCCAATGTTCTGCAGTTCTTTTTGTGTAACTCCAAAATTGAAATCTGCCGTATTGATATTGGTATAGAGATTTACCGAATTGGTATTTAATAATTTTTGCAGCCAGTTGTTTAATGAGGAGGAAAGCGTTGCGGAAAGCAACTGGCCCACACTTCTCGTTACAAAATTTCCCGTATTATTAGTGTTCAGTAACCGCTGATCATCACTCATAAAGGTATTAAACAACAATAAAGAAGTTACTTGTTTATTCAGTTCATTTTTATCAGCTTCATATCTTGTTTTCAAATATTCATTGGCAATAGGATCAGATTTTAAAGGATTATCAAACGGAAACTGAAATTCAAATTCAGGGCGCGGGTCCTTTAAAGTTCCACGAAGTTTAAAGATGATATCCACATTACCCTTTGCATTTGAAGAAAATCCACTACTCGTTGGGATGTTGCTAAGTAGCACTTGCTGCGCCCGGTAAACGGCATCGATATTGAGGTTTGCGAGATAGGGATCCCCCTGCCATTCAATATATCCCGTTTGTAACGTAAAAGGTGTTTTTAAAAAAGTTTGAAAATTAAAAGTGTATTCTCCCTCCTGAACGTCATATCTGCCGCGAATGGTGA
>JALZAJ010000064.1 GCA_030948465.1 Bacteroidota bacterium | reverse complement strand
TTAGGTTTCCGTTTATGAATTCGTGCCTGATCTCTCCTGATTCTTCTAGTAAAAAATATTCCTGAACTGTATAAATTTTATTTAATTCTATTGATTTCATGATACATCAAATTTAGTTAAAAAGATGATGGATATATGCATCGGCTCTTACAAAAACATCCCTGCTTATGTATAATTTTAGCATATTATGTCATGGGTATAAAAGCAAATTAGCCTGGATCAATATGAAAAAGGATTTGTTTCAATTACGCGATGAATTGAACGGTTCCCCGTCATTTAAGAAGTTTTCGGGATTTTGCCGAAACTTCGTGGCAATCTTATAGGGATGTAGCCAAAGGAGATTACTTCGTCGTCTCAAGATTTATTATGAATAAAGTTTATTCGGCTCCTCGCAAAGACGAGCCTTTCGATCAATAAAAGATTAAGCTTATTCTGCCTAATTCTATAAATTGAAATAGTTTCAGGAATTGTAAATTTTCTCTAAGGGAAGCGCAATATTAAAAGAGCAAGTTGAATGGTTTCTTCTGGTTTTGCATAGGAAGTTGTATCCCATTCTCCATTTTCGTCTTTGCCATTGCATAAAATAAGGCACTTCTGAGCCTCCACAACGAGATAATATTTTAAGGTGCTTATTTTTCGGTATTGAATGAATTTGTCTATCAAATCTTTTGTTCTGGTAGTTTCACTAAGCACTTCTATAATTAATTCTGGCTGAAACTGAACATACCTGTTTTCATCCGTTTCCGGTTCTCTGGTAATAAAAGTATCGGGATAGTAATATTGGTTTTCGTTTTCAATCTTCACTTTCATGTTTTCCATGTAAACTTTATAGCCCGATGGCTTTAGCAAAGGCAGGAGAAATAATAAGATATTTTGACAAATAAAATGATGTTCCCTTGATGCTCCTGACATTTGAATTAGGTTTCCGTTAATAAATTCGTGCCTGATCTCTCCCGATTCTTCCAGTAAAAAATATTCCTGAACTGTATAAATTTTATTTAATTCTATTGATTTCATTGTATTCAAACGTAATAAAAATATAGATGACAAAATCCCAAAATAAGGCTTTTACCGGGAATCTAAACTTTTATGATCATAACTATAAAACTGATATTCTTATCTTTGCAACAATTAAAAATGGAATCTTCTCAAAATATATTATCAGTGGCTTTAAATCATCCTGTGATGCAGGAAGAAATGGACCTCGTACACCAAAAGTCTCAAATGATTCCCGGCACGGTTCAATATGTGATAAAAAGATACAGGAAGCAGCCTCAAATGATATTTGAAGATACCGGCATGATGATCTATAATTACAGGGAAAACAATAATAAAGAGGCCAGCCTGGAATTAGTCTTTTGTATTTCGGGGAACAGGTATTGTAAGCAAAAAGATTCTGAATGTATTTTTTGTAAGCATTCCCAATCTCACAATTGTCAGGAGCTGATAGAAACGGTAGATGTTGCAAGCTTTCGTTTTAATGCTGATCATCTTTCTCAATTTTTAAATGGAATTAAAGCCACGACTTTTTCTGAAGACATTTTGCAATTCAGGCATACTTCTTCATTCACTAAAACTTTACCACTCTGCGGCAGGACCAGGTCGGTGCTTGACGCCTTGCTAAATCATTCCTATTCTGACAGCCTTGAAAACATTTTTATTAATGCTCAAACACAAATGCTGCTGCTTTACAGTATGGAATGTATGGCCGGGGATAGTGAAGATTCTTTTACCTGTAAGTTTTTAACTAACGAAGCTGACAGAGAAAAAATAGCCCTTGCACGAAAGATTCTTTTGCAACATATAGGAGAACCTTTAACCATCAAAGAGCTTAGCCGTAAAGCCGCTATTAACGAATGCTATCTAAAGAAAGGGTTTAAAGAAATGTACGGTACAACCATATTTGATTTTTTTCAGAGCCAGCGAATGGAGCATGCAAAATATCTTTTGTATGAAAAAGAGCTAAGTGTAACGGATGTTTCAGCCCTGTTAGGCTACTCCTCTATTTCTCACTTCTCCACCGCATTTAAGAAGCATACAGGGCTTAAACCATGCGAACTATTATTCCATTAAATCTTACTCTTTCCGTAATTTTTTATAAATTTTAATTGCAATCATCAATAGAAGTGCAACAGCAATAAGCCCGATAATTCCCCAAACGGCATTAAGCAATTGTTTTACTGCTGCAAGCATTACAATGGCAATCAAAAATAGGGTTGCCAGTTCGTTCCACATTCGCAGTCTCTGTGATGTCCACTTAAAATTTCCCTTTTCCTGCTGTTTAAAAATCGAGTGAAGACTTACATGATATGCAAAGAGGAGAGCCACAAAACCGAGCTTTATAAGAAGCCAGGGAGGCAGGCTACCATAAAGAATCCCGATCCAGGTTCCAAAAATTAAGGTAAGAATAGCGGATGGCCATGTAATTATATACCAGAGCCTGTTTTGCATAAGGGCAAATTGCTTTAGAAGAATTGTTCTTTCGGGTTCTTGTTTCTCATTCGCTTCAGCGGTATATATAAATAACCTGACAATGTAAAACAGGCCGCTAAACCACGTAACTACAAAAATGATGTGGAGCGCTTTAATATAGAAATACATGAAAGGTAATTTGGAAATTGGGAGATCACCTGCGTTCCCGGCCAAGTGTTAAACCAAGCTTTAAACTAAAAGTGATATAAGAATCATTATTTGTTGGCCGTCCCCTTATTCCATCGGGATGCGCCGTGCTTGCGCCGGGTTTATGCCTGTCGTTGAGGAGCAGTGCCTGGTTAAGTTTATTCGCTGAGAAATACTTTGAAAAAACTGAAGGATCAATATATCTTCCGCTGACATCATCAAGGTAATCAGTTTCCAAAATCCTGGTAACAATTTCTGCCCTTAGATTAACAATTGGAGAAACGTCGTAGCGTGCTCCCAATCCTAATGGAAAACAAATTTGGCTCAGTTTATAAACTTTTCTGTTGGGATACTCTGCAAATCCTTCGCCTTCAGTACTCAATGGTTGCAGGTTTACATAAGTATTATTTAGTTTAGCCTGGGGATTGAAATGAAAATAGCCAACGCCCGCAAGTAAATAGGGTGATATTGCCGGTGGGTAATGATCCTCATCATAATTGCCAAAAATATAAAAGGGATGAAATTCGGCTACGAGCATTATTTCCGAAATGGAACTTTTAAAACTTAAGTTTCTTTCATAACGTTCATTGGTAGTTTTTGCAACTTTTTTTAGAATGCTATCGTAAGCATGTATCTGCCCAAAGGTTGCCTCAAGCCTTACCGCTATTTCATTTTTGTAAACCGTACTGAAAAATATGCTGCCACAAAATTTAGTGTTCTTGAAATTAAAATCTTTTACAAATTTTTTACCTATGCCCTTTCTTCCTCCAAGATCGGTAAAAGCATTCATAGCCCCTACGGAGCCGCCTATTTCATACACAAAATCACTTTCATAGTATTTGCCATCATAAAAGTAATATTGAGCTGACGTTTTTTTTGTGCAGGCAAATAAGAGAATTAGAACAATAAATTTAATCTTCATAACGATCGGTAATTTGGTAATTGCGGGTAGAAGTCGTAAGAGCCTTTACAAAATAAACACAATTTTTCAATTAGTTTGATTTAAGCACTTTATTATAATATTTACAAACGGGATTTATACCACACACATTGCATTTGGGTTTACGTGCAACACAAATATAACGGCCATGCAGTATAAGCCAATGATGGGCAACGTGAATTAAATGCCGGGGTATATTTTTTATTAATTGTTTTTCTGCAGCTAATGGGGTTTTTGCGTTACTGGTTAAACCTATGCGGGCCGCGACTCTAAACACATGCGTATCTACCGCCATGTTCGGCTGCCTGTCAATTACAGAAGTTATTACATTCGCGGTTTTACGGCCCACTCCAGGCAATAGCACAAGCTCTTCAACGGTCATTGGAATTTCTCCTTTAAATTTCCAGACCACCATCTTTGCCATTTCAATAAGGTGCTTTGTTTTATTATTTGGGTAGGAAATGCTTTTAATTAAGGGAAATAATTCCTCTGTTGTTGCTTTGCTTAATGATAGAATATTTGGAAATTTTTCGAAAATGCGGGGAGTAGTTTCGTTTACCCGTTTATCGGTGCATTGAGCAGAAAGAATTACCGAGACCAAAAGTTCATAAGGATTACCATAGATTAATTCAGTTTCCGCTTCAGGTGTGTTAGTTAAAAAATAATTTATTACAAACTGGTAAAGCTCCTTTTTAGTCATAAAAAAATCCTGCTTTAAAGGGCAGGACGTAAATTGGTTTTAAAAAAAATATTAATGTGAGTGCAAATGCTTTTCTTGCTTGCCCGCATACTGAAGAATCTTCTCTACCGATTCCTGCCGGGGCGAAAAATTAATTTCTTCCAGCTTTCTCTTTGATAATAGTAATGCGTCAAAACTATCCCGCAAGTTCATATCAGTTTCTAATGCTTCCTTAATAAGCTCAGATTTGTGTTCTGAAGTTTCATCATATAAGTATCGCACCAGGTCTTCCTGTGTAATGTGTGTCATAAAAAAAATGTGGCTTTTTGAAAAAATATCCTATCCAGAATTAAAACGTCGTCCATGCAAAAATATTGTTATCTAAATTGTTATCTAATCATCTAATTAATGAAGAATCAACGGTTACGATATAGAGATCCTCATTTTCCTTTTTCATCAAATACTTTTCTCTTGCATATTTCTCTAATGTTTCAGGATTAGTTTTTAAAAGCTCCAACTCTTGTTTAGTATCAGCAATTTGCTTATCCATTGTCTTCTCACTTTCCTGAAGCTTATGTAATTCGTTTACCCTTTTTAATTGAAGTGATAAATCATTTCTATCGAAAAACAGCATCCACATAGCAAAAGTTATGCCTGTAATAAAATATTTGTTTTTAAAAGTATTTAAAAGTTTACGCAATTTGAATGTTTTGTTTAAAATCCCTGGAGGAAACGCTTCATTTTCTTATTGAGAAATTTTTACATTCTAAATTTAATTTTTCCTTTTGGATAAATCGCGCTTTCGGCCAACATTTCTTCAATTCTTAGCAGTTGATTATATTTTGCCACCCGGTCGGTTCTGCTTGCGGAGCCTGTTTTAATTTGGCCGCAATTTAAGGCTACTGCAAGATCCGCAATGGTGGTATCTTCGGTCTCTCCGCTGCGGTGGCTCATGATTGTGTTATATCCATTATGCTGTGCAAGGGACACTGCGTTAATTGTTTCTGTTAATGTGCCGATCTGGTTAACTTTAACCAGCAACGCATTCGCGATCTTTTCATCAATTCCCTTTTGAATTCTTTTTACGTTGGTTACAAAAAGATCATCGCCTACCAACTGAACTTTATCACCCACAGATTCGGAAAGTAATTTCCAGCCACTCCAATCATCTTCGGCCATCCCATCCTCAATCGAAATAATAGGATAGTCATTAACCCACTTTGCCCAATAATCCACTAATTGAGCGCTGGTCATTTTCTTCCCATCACTTTTATGGAAAATGTACATTTGTTCTTTTTCTTTCCAAAGCTCGCTATTGGCAGCATCAAGGGCAATCCCTATTTGAGAACCTGTTTTAAAACCTGCTGAATCTATTGCTATAAGAACCGTTTCAATAGCTTCTTCGTTACTCTGTATATTTGGAGCAAAACCGCCTTCATCCCCTACGTTCGTACTAAATCCCTTTTTCTTTAACACCGCTTTTAATGCATGAAAGATTTCAACTCCCCATTGTAATCCTTCGCTAAAAGAAGTGGCGCCTACAGGCATTACCATAAATTCCTGGAAATCGATTTTATTATCAGCATGTGCTCCTCCATTCAAAATATTCATCATTGGAATTGGGAGAATTGTTGCATTGGTGCCGCCAATATATCGGTACAGAGGAAGGTTCGCCTCCAGCGCCGCAGCCTTTGCAACCGCGAGGCTTACTGCAAGTATTGCATTAGCGCCCAGGGCGCTTTTATTTTCTGTTCCATCGAGATCGATCATAGCTTTATCAATACCGGTTTGGTCGGCAACATCCCAGCCAGTAAGGCTATCAGCTATTAAGCCATTAACATTTTCAATGGCTTTAAGAACGCTTTTGCCGCCATAATTTTTCTTATCATTATCCCGCAGTTCAACAGCCTCATGAATGCCTGTACTTGCTCCCGAAGGAACTGCAGCCCTTCCAAGGGATTCATTTTCTGTAAGCACTTCTACTTCTACTGTAGGATTTCCGCGACTATCTAAAATTTGGCGGGCATATATGTTTGCAATGTAGCTCATGAGTATTTTTTTATAAATTAAAAAGCAGGTATCAAAGTAATTGTTGTCATCTTAGCAAAGAAACAATATTCAAATCGTGTTGCAAATTTTTTCAGTGATAGTTTTCTTTAGCTTTATAAGGTTGGCAGATGCCCAAACATATAAAATAAATAATTTATTTTTTTAATTATACTTAGTGCTTAATCCCGTCTTAATAAAGTCACTGTCTCTCTTATTATGCAAAATTGCAACAATGAAAATTTCCCATCAGCCTCTTTTTCAATAATAAATATTGAAGGGAAAACTCTTTAAGAAGAACACGCTTATGCCGGCAAGTACTTTTCAATGTTCAACTATAGCAGATTGTAAGTTTAAAAGACCCCGGTAATTTCTTTTTCAAAATTTTCTGAAGCAACTATCAATTTTCTGAATACCACTTTCCGGCATAATTAAATATTTTGATTGAGGCTATGTGAAATCATCCGCTCGCTTCAATAAATATATTTATATTTAAAAGTGAATGTATTTTTATCTTTTTTCTTTCTCCAAAACCTTCCACATGTTTCTCCGTAAAATTCTTTTATTACTTGTTGCAACAGCAACAGTCGCTATTATTCATGCGCAAACAATTGAACTTACTTATGCCGAAAAATTAGGGTATCCGAAAGGAGCAAAGGTTTTGATACTGCATGTAGATGATGCGGGGATGAGTTATGATTCCAATGAAGGCACTATCCAGGCGCTTACTAACGGTGTCGCCAACTCGTGCAGTGTGATGATGCCTTGTTCATGGGTGCCCGGGTTTGTACATTTTTTGAAACAACATCCCGGCACGGATGCAGGTCTGCATCTCACCTTAACATCGGAATGGAAAGAATACAGATGGGGGCCAATTGCCGGTAAGTCAATAACTCCGGGACTCGTGGATCATGAAGGGAACTTATGGCCCTCCGTTCCGGAGGTTGTAATGCACGCATCAGCAGGGGAAGTTGAAAAAGAAATAAAGGCACAATTAGACAGGGCGCGTACAATGGGCTTCGAACCCACGCATCTTGATTCACACATGGGAACGCTATTCGCCTCTCCTGCTTTTTTGGAAAAATATATAAAACTGGGCATCGATAACCATATTCCTGTTATGCTTCCTGGTGGCAATGATGTATTAATTCAACAGGAAATGCAAGCATCTGATACTATGATAAAACAATTACGGTCTATTGGTCGTATTTTATGGTCGGCAGGCTTACCCGTTTTAGATGACCTGCATAATTACAGCTACGATTGGGAAATACCTGACAGCATTTCGAATGATAATAAAAAACTACAGGACTTTAAAACCACAAAATATATTGGCGCCTTGCAATCACTTCAAGCCGGCGTAACGATGATGATCATGCATTGTACAGCCACTTCAGAAACATTTAAATACATCTCTTCATCCGGCGCCTCACGCAGGGCTGATTTGCTGGCAATGTTGGATCCTGCCTTTAAAAAAGCACTAAAAGATAATGGCATTATACTCAGTACCTGGAGAGAGTTAAAAGAACGAAGAATGAAGGTGAAGGATTAGAAGAATGATGGTTGGTAATGGTTGATGGAAAGTTATGTGAAGGAAAAGGCTTTCCCGGGGATAATAATGTCCCTTTAAATTATATTCCTTTCAAACTTATGGCGATGTGCAATTAGAAAAAGCCGTGAGTTGGATGAAAACAATTATAATTGATCTAAAACATGTTTGATAACCGAACAGGAGAACGCTATTTCTTCATTGGTAATTGTAAGCGGCGGAACTATTCGAAGACTTTGCGGGGCAAATAAAAACCAATCAGTAAAAATTCCATTTTGTATGAGCAGATCTATTATTCTTTTGTTGATATCGGCGCTTTCAAATTCCAATGCGATCATCAGACCTCTGCTGTGTATCGATTTTATGGCGGGATGATTAAGCTGATCAATAAATAATTTCTCTTTGCCGTTTACGCCTTCGATAATATTTTCCTCAAATAAAATTTGCATTGCTGTATAACCGGCGGCGCAGCACACAGGGTGGCCCCCGAAAGTATTGATGTGACCGAGCACCGGGTTACTGCTAAGGCTATCCATTATTTTTTTATCGGCTATAAAAGCTCCCAAAGGCATTCCACCGCCTAAGGCCTTTCCAAGCAGCAATATATCGGGAACAATATCAAATTGCTGAAAGGCCCAAAGAGTTCCATTTCGCCCGAAGCCACATTGAATTTCATCAAGAACAAGCAAGGCGCCTGTTTCCGTACATTTATTTCGCAGCGCTTCCATCCACTTTTTATCGGGTACAATTACACCGGCTTCGGCCTGGATCGTTTCGGCAAATACACAGGCAGTCTGCTCAGTTATATGATCAAGGCTTTCGAATGAATTAAAGCCGAGGTGAGTAATTCCAGGCAATAATGGCCTGAATGCATTCCGCCAATATTCATTGCCCATTATACTTAATGAACCTTGCGTGCTCCCGTGATAGCTATTGTTGAATGCTGCAATTTCCATTCTTCCTGTAAATCTTTTGGCAAGTTTCATCGCGCCCTCCGTAGCTTCAGTACCCGACGCCGTGAAGAAAACGCAATTGAGCGAGGGCGGTAAATGATTAGTCAATAGTTTTGCATAAGCTGTCTGCGGAGTCAACACCAGTTCGCCATTTACCATTACATGGAGGTAATCATTGATTTGCTTATTGATGGCGCCAATCAACTTTTTATTTCCGTGGCCGATGTTGCAAACACTAATGCCGCCAATCAGGTCTATATATTCTTTGTTATTTATGTCATATAGTTTGCAACCGCTGGCTTTTACGATTTCCAGGGTAAGCGGGGTTGGTGAAGTTTGCCCGATGTGATTAAGAAATATCTCGCGGTGGGTCACAATGAATGATGATTTAAGATGTGTGATATATGATGTTAATGTACATGGTAATTCACGAATTTATACGAATTTAGTGTAGTAATTCAGCAATATATTCTGTAAAATAATCACGGGGAAAAACATAAAATATGGCGATAAGTTTTAGATTATGCCAACATTATTAATTGTACAAGTGACCCGATAGTCATCGGGTGACACAACCGCGCTGCTCAAAGAATCTTAGCTGGTAAACAAAAAATAAATGTCGTTCATTCTTGAAATAAAAGGGATAAAACCTGCCTGGGGAAATAATTGTTTTATCGCTCCCAATGCAACCCTCGCCGGCGATATTATAATGGGTGACGGGTGCAGCATCTGGTTCAATGCGGTGCTGCGCGGGGATGTAAATACCATTCGCATGGGCAATAAAGTGAACGTACAGGACGGCGCAGTCATTCATTGCACTTATCAAAGAGCGTCCACCACAATTGGAAATAATGTAAGCATAGGACACAATGCAATCGTACATGGATGCGTTATAGATGATAATGTACTCGTAGGTATGGGTGCAATTGTGATGGATAAAACCAAAATTGGCTGCAACTGCATAATCGCTGCCGGCGCTGTAGTGCTGGAAAATACGCTGATAGAACCGGGCAGCATCTACGCCGGAGTTCCAGCAAAAAAGGTAAAAAATATTCCACAGGAAATGATTGATGGGGAGATAAGGCGTATTGCCGATAACTATATAATGTATGCGGACTGGTTTAAAGATTGCCCAAAAGATTAATAATATGAAGTTGAATATTAACAAAGTCTTGATAAAACCAGCATCGAAAATTTTACGTCATATAATTAATCGTTAAATGAAAAAGCTAATTATTTTACTGGTATGTGTTTTGACTATTACGGGCTGTTCCATTTTTAGGAAAAATGAAAAATATGGCTGCCCGACCAATGGAAAAAATGTAGGCGCTGAAAAAATCCTTTCGGGAGATAAGGATGCCATAAAAGCAGCCAGGAAGGCCAAAAACTTTAAATCATAAAATAATTACTAATCCGTCAAAACCCATAATCTATAAATACCAGTTCTATGTGTTATCATTTAAAAACAAATTTTGGAGGTACCGAGGCAGTGATAGATGACAATTGCGGCGTTTCAAAATTTTATTCAATTGCAGATATTCTTGCAGAAGGCTTACATGTAAACTTCATAAACCAGGTCGATGATGCCGATACCCTTGACTGGGATTTTAAATACAAAAATCATTTCCTGACTCTCCATTATAATACTTTCAATGGCGTCTCAATATTGCCTCACAGCGGCAAAGTAATGGCAAAAGAAAACCGGGCTGTAAAGGAAGTTGCGAGGTTTTTAGAAAGGAATGCATATTGACCC
>JALZAJ010000022.1 GCA_030948465.1 Bacteroidota bacterium | reverse complement strand
TCATTAAGTTTTATTAAAAGCCTGCAGCAAAGGCTTTCAGAAAGCGCGATGGCCGATAAAAATATTTTACTCCCGGATTCTCTTTTGCTGAGTCAGGAAATAAAGAAATTTCAGCGCCTGAAGCATCTTAAGGTTGATGGTAAATTTAACGCAAAGCTTATAAACATCCTGAACTCGTCTGATGTGGAAAGATTTAAACGAATTGCGATTACGCTTGATCGTTACAAGCAATTGCCGTCTCTCCCCGTCAGTTTTGTGTGGGTAAATTTGCCAGGCTTTTATCTGAAAGTGTGGGATCATGATACTATCGCGCTTGAGTCAAAAGTAATCGTTGGCAAACCGGATACCCGTACGCCTGTGCTTACCTCCCGGATCACTGACATGGTTACGTATCCTCAATGGACGATTCCTTCCAGCATAATCAAAAAAGATATTCTTCCCGCCTTGAAGAAAGACCCTGGTTATCTCGCAAGAAAGGGATTTAGTCTCGTTGACCTGAAGGGCGAAAGCGTAAACCCTTACATTGTTAACTGGGCAAAATACAAAAAGGAAATTCCGTGGAAAGTGCAACAGGGAAGCGGTGATGACAATGCATTGGGCATTTTTAAATTTAATTTTAATAATCCATATAATGTTTACCTGCACGATACTAATCAACGTTATCTTTTTAATAATTCTTCAAGAGCGTTGAGCCATGGATGCGTACGCGTTCAAAACTGGCAGGGACTTGCCTGGTTTATTGCAAAAAATGATAGTATGAACCTGGCCGAAGGCCAAAAAATTTCTTATAATGAAGATTCAATAAAATCCTGGATTGCCGGCAAAAGCAGGAAGCGGATATTCGTTAAAAATAAGCTGCCACTGTTTATTGAGTATTTTACGTGCGAAGCTAAAAATAATAAGATTGTATTTTATGATGATATTTATAATGAAGATAAAATATATGCTGAAAAATATTTCGCAAATAAATAAATAAAAAAGGCGTTTATTATTCAGTATCGTTCATCATATTTTAAAATGAAGATTTTTTTAAAATGAAGATTTTTTTATCCGCATTTTTATTTCTTACCATTTTTTTTACGGAAGCGAGCGCTCAAAAAAAGAGTAAGCCCAGGCACTCCACCGCGGCTAAAAAGCCGGTGATCAAATATGGAACGGCAAGTTTTTATGCCGCTAAGTTTGAGAAGAGGCAAACAGCCAGCGGAGAAATCTATAGATCAAAAAAATATTCTGCAGCGTGTAATGTACTCCCCTTGCATACCTGGATAAAAGTCACTAACCTTCGCAATGACAAATCAGTGATCGTAAAAATCAATGATCGTCTTCATTCAAAAAATAAGAGACTGGTAGATTTATCAAGAATCGCTGCCAAAGAACTTGGATTTATTTCAAAAGGCCTCATAAGAGTGAAAATTGAAGTGTTGAATAATTTTCACCTTGTTAGTGAAAAATAAATTTAGTTTTCGGGATAAAAATATTATTCTTTGATAACACGTTTATTTTTCATAATCAATGCCTGACTGTTTTCTACCTCTCCACTGATTATTTAATTTTCTTGTTTGGACGTAACCCTATATTTTTGTTCGAAAGCAAACTACTCGTTTATGAAAAAATCACTTTTACTATTTATTACCATTTTCTTATTTGCAACTTCTTTTGGCCAGAATGGAGATTATAAAAAGACCCGGGGGTTGGGAATTAGTTTTATTTTGAATGATTTCCAAACCGCTTCCGATATAAGGAGCAACGGTTTAGTAAGCGTATTGAAAGCCGATAATTTTCTTAAGATTAATAGAATGTCTCCCGGGCTTGGTATCAGCTATATGTCGGGCCTAAATAATCATGTGGATTTTATTGCAACACTGGAAGGATCATTTCTTGATTACCCTTTAAAAAATCATCCAAACTTTACAGCTAATACCCTCCTGCTTGAAAGTACCGCGAGCCTCAACCTTAAATTATTAAGCGATAAATATTGGGTTACTCCTTACATTGATCTGGGAGTAGGCGCCAGTAAATACAAAAAATATTTCGCTGCCTTTGCACCCGTCGGTGTGGGATTGCAACTCAATTTATTTGACGAAGCTTATGTGCTTTTCAATTCGCAATACAGAATTCCGGTTACAGAAAATGCGAGCTATCATTTTACTCATAGTGTTGGTATTGTATCGAGCATACAACAAAAAAAAGTACCTGCTCCCAAGGCTGTCCAAATCCCTGAAATTAAAGATCGCGATCGTGATGGAATTGTTGACAGTCTTGATGCTTGCCCTGACCAGGCTGGCCTTGCTGCATTGCAGGGTTGTCCGGATAAAGATGGTGACGGCATTGCAGATAAAGATGATAAGTGTCCCGATGTTGCCGGGCTTGCCAAATACCAGGGTTGCCCAATACCTGACACGGATAAGGATGGTATAAATGATGAAGAAGACAAATGCCCTAATGTTCCCGGAGTTGCCCGTTACCAGGGCTGTCCGGTTCCCGATACGGATGGTGATGGAGTGAATGATGAAGAAGACAAATGCCCCAACCAGGCCGGGCCGGCATCCAATTTTGGTTGTCCGGTAATTGATGTTGTTGTTATTGAAAAGGTCAATAAGGCGGCAAATAATATTTTCTTTGCCATTGGAAGCTCTAAACTTTTAGCGAAATCTTTTAAGTCTTTAAAAGAAGTTGTACAGATAATGAAAGATAATCCCTCTTATAAAATTGATGTAGATGGGCATACTTCTAATACAGGCAGTACGGAACTAAACCAAAAATTATCAGAAAGCAGGGCCAATTCAGTAAAGCAGTATCTTATTGAAAACGGTATTGATGAAAGCAGGATTGTGGCTACAGGTTATGGAGAAGACAAACCCATTGCGGATAACAAAACCGCCGCAGGGCGTGCAAAGAACAGAAGAGTGGAAATGAGGTTGAAGAATTATTAATCACTAACCCCAAAGGGGAACAGAAAAATTTATTAAAGGCCCCGCATTTTACTGCGGGGTTTTTGTTACAAGCCATTTACCTGTAGCTTGATCAAGTTTACCTTAGACAGCAGCGATCGAATACTTAAATTCTAAGCACCAAATTAGCCTCCTTGCCTTCAGGAAGATGTAAGGGATAGGCAATCTAATAAGTTAGTTCCCTTCCCTTCGGGAAGGGGTTGGGGATGGGCTGCTCGCCTTTCTAATGCGGATCAATTTTATCAGGAGATTTTCAAGCAATTCAAGTTTTAGCATATTGGCTCCGTCGCTTAAGGCGCACGAAGGATCAGGATGAGTTTCAATAAATAGTCCGTCTGCACCGGTTGCAATTGCCGCCTTTGCAATCGTTTCTATCATGGCAGGGTTACCGCCGGTAATGCCGCTGCTTTGATTTGGCTGCTGCAGGCTATGCGTACAATCCATAATTACAGGAACTCCATGATTCCTCATAATTGGAATATTTCTGTAATCAACTACAAGGTCATTGTAACCAAAAGTATTACCCCGCTCTGTAAGCATCACATTTTCATTACCGGCCTTATTAATTTTTTCAACTGCAAATTTCATGGACTCGCCATTTACGAATTGCCCCTTTTTTACATTCACGATTTTCCCTGTAAGTGCAGCGGCTACTAACAGATCGGTTTGACGACAAAGAAAGGCGGGAATTTGTAACACGTCAATATATTTAGCGGCAATTGCAGCTTCCTCGTGAGCATGTATATCAGAAGTTGTTGGAACAGAAAATTTTGTTCCTGCCTGTTTTAAAATTTGCAGTGCATCTTCATCTCCAAGACCCGTAAAAGATGCGGCACTGGTGCGGTTGGCCTTGCGGTAAGATGCCTTAAAGATGTATGGAATACCATGTTTTTTACAGATGCCGGAAACTTTCTCAGCAACTTCCATCACCATGTCTTCACTTTCCACTACGCACGGGCCTGCTATGAGAAAGAAATTGTTTTTATCAAATTGTTGAGAGGCAAATAAACGATCAAGGAAGGGAGCCATTTTTTTTGCAAATATACCGTATCTGTTGAGCTTTTATTTCCTGGGAAGGAATTGAAAATAGAGAAATCGTAATGATAAATATAATGGAATGACTAAGATTAGTAAAGGCTATTAATTAATCAGGTTACATGTTCAAATCAAAAATCCAACAAAAAAACCGCTTCGAAATTGAGGCGGCTTTTAAGCTACTCTAAAAGCTTTATTATATTAGTGGAGGAACTTCTTCCGGGACAACATGGGGACCGTCCGGAGGAAATTTACCCGGATTTCTCAGCCTGCTGTGATAACGGCTGTAACTGAAATAAATTATAAACCCAATAAGCAGCCAGCCAATTAACCTGGCCCAGTTGGTCCAGCCAAGTCCAAAAATCATAGAACCGCAAACAAGTATTCCTAAAATAGCAACAAGCCCGACTGCCGGAACTCTGAAGCCTCGCTTAATTTCAGGATGTTTCCTTCGCATGATCCAGACACCCGCACATACAAGCATAAACGCAAATAGAGTTCCTATACTAGTCATGTCCCCAACTATATCACCTGGTATAAATGACGCAAAGCACCCAACGAACACAAGGAATATGAGGTTAGACTTATAAGGTGTTTTAAATTTAGAGTGGATTTGTGAAAAAACATGTGGTACCAGGCCATCCTTACTCATCGAATAAAAAACTCTTGATTGCCCCATTAACATTACAAGTATCACCGAAGAAAAGCCGGCAAGGATGGCAATAGTAACTAAATTGCTGAGCCACTTATATGTTGGAACCCACACACCGCCGACCAATGACCCGCTCATATGTTCAATAGCATATACAACAGATGCTTCTTTTCCTTGCGTGCGAAAATCATGAACAGAAGCAACTCCTGTAAGAACATATGAAAAAAGGATGTATAATATCGTGCAAATAACGAGTGATCCTAAAATACCAATTGGCATATCTCTTTTAGGATTTTTAGTTTCCTGTGCAGCGGTAGAGACTGCATCAAAACCTATAAAAGCAAAAAACACAACCCCTGCCGCACCCAATATACCAAGAAAACCTCCATAGTGATGAGATACTCCTTGTTGGTCAGTATAAGTTGAATCTGC
>JALZAJ010000590.1 GCA_030948465.1 Bacteroidota bacterium | reverse complement strand
GATTGGCTTTTTCAAAATCTCAACGAAGTAACGCACTTGTTTAAAGAACAATCTGTACATCATGTTTATTTCCCCAGGGCAGACGAAAAACTTATTGATAAAGAATTGGAAGAACGGATGGAAATTGCTCAGGACATTTCGTCATTAATTTTATCGCTTCGCAAAAAGGTAAATATTAAGGTGCGTCAGCCTCTTCAAAAAGTAATTATCCCCGCAAATGATTTCTACACGGAACAAAAAATTAAAAAAATAGAAGATATTATTAAGTCAGAAACTAACATTAAAGAGGTAGAACTTTTACCTGCAGATAATAACTTCATTAAAAAGAAAGCTAAGGCGAATTTTAAGACACTTGGCAAAAAGCTCGGTGCTAAAATGAAATGGGCGGCACAAAGGATCCAGGAACTTAATGATGCTGAAATAGATAAGATACAAAAAAAAGAGTTTTTATTAAACCCTGATTACGAATCGTCAAATGAAGAAGCGATTTATATTTCTGCCGAAGATATTGAAGTTTCCACTAATGAAATTCCAGGTTTTGAAGTTGCCGTAAGCGGAACGCTTACTGTGGCGCTTGATGTTGAACTCACCCAAAAACTAAAGAATGAAGGTTATGCAAGGGAATTTGTTAATCGTATTCAAAACCTGAGAAAAGAAAACAATTTTGAGCTTACCGATAAAATTCTCGTAAAAGTGGCGAATGATGATAAGGCGAGGCCAGCAATTACTGAATTTAATAACTATATTTGCGCCGAAATTTTGGCAGAAAAGCTGGAATTTATAGATGAAATCGTGAATGGCACTTCAATTGAAGTAAATAATGACTCTTTAACGGTGACAGTAACAAAAAAGGAAATCTAGTATGGCTAAGCAGCAAAAAAAGACAATGCCGGCAAAAAACAAACCGGCAACAGGTAAAAAAACAAGAACACCGCTTAAAAAAGCTTCGGCTGTTTTATCCAGAAGTTCATCAAAAACGGCTGTAGTAAAGAACGGTGCTGCTAAAAAAATCGCACCTAAAAAAGCTTCAAAACAAGTTTCCGTTAAAAAGGCGGTTCCAAAAAAGGCCGCTGCAGGCAAAAGCTCAAATAAAACTATTTCTTCAAAAAAGCAAATACCTAAAAAAGTGGCTTCTGCAAAAACAATAGCTAACCCAATTCTAAAATCTGCACCGGCTAAAAAAACTGCTAACCCGGTGATGAAAAAAGCAGCACCCAAAAAATTGGCTACATCTAAAAATACACCTGTTTCGAAATCAACGGGAATAGAAAAAAAAGTTACAGAAATTCAAAAAAAACAAAAGACCGTTGAAAAGCCTGAAGCCGTGGAAGCAACCGATCATAAGAAGAAATTAAAAACAGCGTTATTAAAATCTTCTGAGAAAGAAACTGCTAAAAAAGCCCCAAAACCTTTTGTTATGCCTAAGACGAACACTGAAAAATCCAGGAAGTATGAGCCTCAATTCGTAAAATCAGTGCTTGATCAGGTGCCGGAAGAAAATAACGGTCCCAGCATGAGATATAGTGACAGTGAATTAATGGAATTCAGAGAACTGATTACCAGAAAATTAGAAACGGCAAAAAAGGAATTGGGTTATTTGCAAGGCCTTATTACCCGCAAAGATGAAATGGGTGGCGATGATACGGACAATCGTTATATGACTATGGAAGATGGAAGCCTGAGTATGGAAAGAGAACAATTGAGCCAAATGGCAAGTCGCCAGATTACCTTCATTGATCATCTTGAAAAAGCAATGATGCGTATTGAAAATAAAACATACGGTATCTGCCGGGTAACCGGTAAACTTATTGACAAGGCACGCTTAAGAGCCGTGCCACATGCTACCCTGTCAATAGAAGCGAAAATGGGAATTTCAAGATAAGAATGTATAACAATCTAATTGAAGAGGACTATTTTTATGGTCCTCTTTTTTTATGATTTAAAATATCAATCTTATATGTTCAGAAAATTACGAACAGTTATTTACCATGTAAATGATTTACAAAAAGCTAAAGAGTGGTATATAAATGTCACCGGTATCCGCCCCTATTTTGATGAAGAGTATTATGTGGGTTTTAATATTTACGGTTGTGAATTAGGCCTCGATCCTGATAAATCGGAAGTAAGGCCCGGAACTCAAGCCGTTGCCTATTGGCTCGTTGACGATATTGAAGAAAGCGTTAAAAATTTCACTTCCAATGATGCGAAGATAGTTAACGCAATTACTGAAGCGGGAGAAGGAATTAAATTGGCGATAATAGAAGATCCATTTGGAAATTGTATTGGTCTAATAGAAGAAAGATAGAACATTAATCCTTCATGCTTTGCCGCACCTTTGATACTATAATATGCAATGGCGATCATCACTCACATAGGAAATTTTTTCTGGAAAGTATTTAAAGCAATTTTTGTGAGAAAAAAAGATTGTTGCAAATAAAAAACAGAAAGCTTAAAACCTGCAGGGTATTCTATTCATTTTTCTTGTAAATCTTTAGTATGCAAGGTCGTCTTCGTTCACTACCTTTTTCCCCGTCCGGAAGCAGGTGCCCTTAAACAGGGCAACCTGTTCATTATTTTGATTTGTAATGGTGATAAGGTACAAGCCTGTACTGCGGCCATTGTGTATTTCTTTTGCTTCTGCGATTAGAGTGTCTCCCGGTTGAGTCGTCTTCGTAAAATTTATGGAGGCGTCCAGTGCCATTGATAAATTATTCCTGTTGTTGCAGGCGAATGCAAAAGCGCTGTCACCCAATGAAAATGCAATACCTCCATGTATTACGTCAAATCCATTGATCATTTCTTTCCGCAACTTCATTTTTATTTTACTGTATCCTTCTTTCACTTCTACTATTTCTATACCAAGCCATTGGCTGAACAAGTCAGCCTGCAACATTTGATCCACTACTTTTCCGGCAAAAAGATCTTTATCCATTATCTATAATTTATTCTCCTTTGAACAAAGGTTTTCTCTTTTCTAAAAATGCAGAAATACCTTCTTTAAAATCATTTGTAGTTGCAGCTTTTTGTTGAAGTTCATCTTCTGTCTGCAATTGTTGTTCGAGATTTTGCGCTAAAGATTTATTAAGGGCTTGCTTCGTGTATGCCAATCCTTTTGTTGGAAGTGAAGCGAGAGTAACGGCTATTTTTTCGGCTTCTTCTTCAAAAGAAAGATCAGGAAAAGTTTTGTATATCATTCCTAACTTTTCAGCTTCTTCTGAAGAAACTTTATCTCCCAGGATCATCAGGGCACTTGCTTTCTGAAAGCCAATCAATCGTGGCAGAAAAAAAGTTCCACCGCAGTCCGGTATTAATCCAATCTTGCTAAAGGCTTGTAAGAAGGCCGCCGATTGCGCAGCGATTACGACATCGCAACATAAGGCGATATTGGCACCGGCGCCGGCAGCAATTCCGTTTACAGAGGCCAATACAGGCTTGTTTAGATTTCTTATTTTAATGATGATTGGATTGTAATGTTCGTCTAAGATCTTTGCCATTCCCGGACCATTGGGATCAACGACTTCTGCAAGATCCTGCCCGGCACAAAAGGCCCTGCCTGCACCCGTTATCAATGCGCACCGGATTTGAGCATTGCTTTCGCATTCATCTAATTTTTCCTGTAATAGGAAAGCCATTTCACGATTAAAGGCATTGAATTTTTCAGGACGGTTGAGAGTGATGAATGCGATGGAACCTTTTATATGAAAAAGAATAGGTGTCATTTTGAAAAGAATAAAAAAGCGAATAAATGGAAATTCGAGGTAAAATATTCTGCTTACGCAATGAAGATTTCTTTGCAGAATATTAAGTTTCTTTTTTTAAAGATACACCTCATCAATGACATTTAAAGTAATCAAAAGGCTCCAAACAATCATTGCATTTGTACAAAGCCTTGCACGCCGTGGAACCAAACTGGCTAATGAGTTTTGTGTTGGAAGACTTACAGAGAGGGCATTGAGGATGGATATCTTCTTCCAAATATTTTTGATCAAATGTTTTCCCAACCGGAGGAGCAATTCCATAGGCCTCTAATTTTTCTTTCCCTTCTTTAGTCATCCAATCGGTAGTCCACGCGGGAGAAAGTTGCTGCGTGATTGTAAATTTTTGAAATCCGCTTTGCAGGAGCATCATGCGGATATTCATAGATATAACGTCCATTGCCGGGCAGCCACTATACGTTGGCGTTATGAAAACTTCAATCTCTTCACCTTTCAATTTTACATCCCTGATAATCCCCAAATCAATAACCGATAAAACCGGAATTTCAGGGTCGTAAACATCATTCATCAAGCCCCAAACGGTGTCCGTTATAATATTTTCTTTTGTGTGTTCCATAGTAATATCTACCATTCACATCCGGGATAAGCTCTTTGTAAAAATTGCATTTCAGCTAATATAAATCCAAGTTGCTCCGTGTGAATTCCTGTCTTGCCGCCGGACTGCATCCAGGCTGTTTCACTCTCGTGATACCGAAGCGTTGCTTTATCAAATACTTCGTTTACTTTATTTTGCCAGGCATTTTTTAATTCACTTACGTCAACGCTTACCTGCAGTTTTATTCCTGCATTTTCATATTCAGCAGGCTGGAACATTTCCCCGGTAAAAGGCCATACTTCATCGAGAGCCAGCATTATGCGTCGTCTACTTTCTTCGGTTCCATCCCCCAATCGTACTACCCATTCACTGCTCCATCGCACGTGATACGTCACTTCTTTTAAAGATTTTTCAGCAATAGCGGCTAATTGCTTATCACACGAAGCCATTAATTTTTGATAAAAATAAAACTGGTAGGCGCTGAATAAAAAAAGCTTTAAAATCGTTTTAGCCCAATCGCCATTTGAAATTTCTGCAATCAGAAGATTTTTGAATTCACGGGCATCCCGCAGATAGGCCAGCGTATCTTCTGTAATCCCGGTGTCCTCACTGCTATTCATCAATTTAGCCGCATACTGATAAAAATTCCTGGATTGCCCTATAAGATCGAGGGCAATATTGCTGATAGCGATATCCTGCTCCAGCATAGGCCCATGGCCGGTCCACTCACTTAACCGGTGACCCATTATCAAAGAGTTATCAGCTAAGTGCAGTGTATAATTAATAAGATGATCAGCCATTACATGTGTTTTAATTCATCCGGCAGATTATAAAAAGTGGGATGGCGATAAACCTTATCGTTAGCCGGATCATACATACTGGCTGCATTATCAGGATTGGAAGAATGAATATTTTTAGATTCCACCACCCAAATACTTACTCCTTCCATTCTGCGGGTATATACATCGCGGGCATTTTCAATTGCCATCTGTGCATCCGCTGCATGCAGGCTCCCCACGTGCTTATGATCAAGCCCTTGTTTACTTCTTATAAAAACTTCCCAAAGTGGTTCATCTGAATTCATTATTGATTGTTTAATTTATAGGGGTCACCATTTGCAAATTGCAGATCCCCTGTTATACAAATCTTCAAAAGTCCCCTTCAGGGGCTGATATTTTTAAGATTGATAACAAAGTCTGAAGAATCCTGTTATATAAAATCTTCAAAAGTCCCCTTCAGAGGCTGATGTTTTTAAGATTGATAACAAAGTCTGAAGAATCCTGTTATATAAAATCTTCAAAAGTCCCCTTCAGGGGATTTAGGGGTTGTTTTTCCCCGCATGCGCCATTGCCGCCTCCCTTACCCATTCCCCATTCTCATGCGCACTCACTCTTGCGGCTAAACGCTCTTTATTACATGGCCCGTTTCCTTTTACAACACTCCAAAACTCATCCCAGTTTATTTCGCCAAAATCATAATGTTTCCTATCATCATTCCATTGAAGGTCTGGATCCGGAATCGTAAGCCCAAGTATGTCTGCCTGCTCTTTGCAGATATCTACAAACTTCTGCCGCAGCTCATCATTTGTAAATCTTTTTATTTTCCATTTCATACTTTGTTGCGTGTGCGGAGAAGCATCATCATTTGGACCAAACATCATCAGGCTTGGCCACCACCAGCGATTTAATGCATCCTGGGCCATTTCTTTTTGTTCTTTGGAGCCGCGGCAAAGGGTAAGCAAAATTTCAAAACCCTGGCGCTGATGAAAACTTTCTTCTTTGCAAACTCTTATCATCGCCCTGGCGTACGGTCCGTAAGATGCCCGGCATAATGGAACTTGGTTCATAATTGCAGCGCCATCCACCAGCCAGCCGATAGTTCCAATATCAGCCCACGTTAATGTGGGATAATTAAAAATCGATGAATATTTTGCCTTACCCTTTAATAACTGATCCACCATTTCTTCCCTGCTGATACCCATAGTTTCGGCAGCCGCATATAAGTAAAGGCCGTGGCCCGCTTCATCCTGAACCTTTGCCAGGAGCGTAGCTTTTCTTCTTAAAGACGGCGCCCGGGTTATCCAGTTTCCTTCGGGCAGCATTCCTACAATTTCACTATGGGCGTGCTGGCTTATTTGGCGTATCAATGTTTTGCGATAATCATCGGGCATCCAGTCTTTAGGCTCAATTTTTATTTCCCGCTCTACTTTATCGTCAAATATTTTTAGTAAACTATCACTTGACATACTGT
>JALZAJ010000586.1 GCA_030948465.1 Bacteroidota bacterium | reverse complement strand
AAGAGCATAGATATAAATGGGAAGATTGAATATAGTAAAGTGGTAAAAGTGTTTATTCCACTCTTAAAGCAGTCAATAACTGTTTTCCCTAACCCGGTAAAAGAAGGTATTATTAATCTGCAAATGGTGAATCAGCGGGAAGGTTTGTACAGTGTAAGGCTATTAAACACCCAGGGACAAGCAGTACTTAAAGCGACAGTACAACATGCGGCAGACACAGGTATTGAAAAAATTATTATCGAAAAAGGGATAGCAAAAGGAATTTATACGCTGGAAATAAAGAAGCCGGACGATGAAATAATAACTAACAAACTGATATACTAAGCCAATTTCAAAATAGATTATTGCTGCTGTTGCTGCTGCTGTTGTTTTTGTTGAACTTCAAGATAGTAGCGATAAGAATTTATAGGATCACCGGGATTTTTCGCCTGGTAGCTGAATTTAGGCTGGTTCTGTTTCTCAAAGGTTTTCTTCGCAGCTCCATTCTTTATTTCCACAGATACTTCCAGTGTGTGTTCCCCGGATCCCTTATAGGTACCTTTCACCGGAGTGCAATCGGCAAAATTTCGGCCGGTTGCCAACCGCACGTGCTGATCATTTACAATACAATTATTAGTGGGGTCGAGCCCAAGCCAACCATAATTAGGAATGTATGCTTCCACCCATGCATGCGTTGCTCCTTCTCCCCGCATTTCCTTATCCTTCGGGCAGATATAACCGCTCACATACCGGGATGGAATATCAAACATGCGTAAAAATATAAGAAGGATATGCGCAAAATCCTGGCACACACCTGCTTTCAATTGCCACACATCTTCTGTTTTCGTTTCTACGCTGGTAATACCTTTTTGATAAGTAAAATTATTATACACATATTCTGAAAGAAGAATTCCATTTTGCAAGGGCGTTTTTTCTTCACTGATGACATCACTTAAAATTTGTTTCACTTCTTCCGAAGAAGTAAAAACCTCAGGCTTTAGAAAATCCATATAAGCTGTATGGTATTTCAAATTTTTAATAAGATTCCACTGTTCAGCCGCATTCACATCATCCAACGGAAAATTTATCGGCTTGGTAATAACATCTGAAATGGATTCTATCAACAAGCTCGTGTGAGGCTTTATTATGGAAAATACACCGATGTGATTGCCAAAATAATCAACAAAAGTTTCCACGACAGGATCGCTCGAAATTTTTATTTCATGATTTCTCACTTCCAGCAGGCTATCTATGATCGGATAGAGCATGATCTGGTTAGTGCAATCTATAACAGGCGAATTGTAAGAGTAACGGGTAATGTGTTTTATTTTATAGCCAGGCATCTTATAGATTTAGGTATTTCCAAAATAATATTTACTGAAGGCTGCTGAAATCTCAAACAGTTCTTGTTTAGTTTGAAAAAGAAAAGCATCCAATGAGAGCATGTCATTTTCATCTACATTGCTGTATTTAATATTGTTCATGGTTTTGCCAATTAAAAATTCTAATTTGTCATAATTTTCGGGAAGGCTTTCGGAATTTAATCTTCCAAAATATTTATACAGCCGTTCCATACTATATAAAATTGAATGTGGAAAATCAGGATTGTACAATACAAGATCCAATACATTTTTCGTTGTAAAATTTCCTTTGTAGATTTTAAGATACACCTCAAAACCAAAAAGCGAGTACAATAAATACCTAAGCTTCATAGCTCCATACGCTTCATTTTCACCACCGTACAATTCATTCATTTTTATTCTAGTGACATCTGCGCTGTGAATCGCCCGTTCCAGGAACTTACCGATATTAATGTAAGTAAAACCTTCGCCACGCGTCATCGTATTATCCACTGTTCCTGTAAATAACAGGCCGTTCTTGATCAAAAGATCGATCGTTGAAACCGGATCGGCCATTGCCGGTTCCTTTATTAAATTATCATTACGAATAAAATGATAATAATCATTAAGGCACTGCCATACTTCTTTGGTGATATGATCCTGAATTCCTCTTGCGTTTTCGCGGGAGAACATTACATTATTATAGGCAGAAGCACTGTTTTCGTGGCTGAAGATCATGTATTCTAAAGCCTTTGGTGTGCTGGTTTCTATATTTTTCAGCTCTTCTTCTGATAGTTCCCCATAAATCTTAAGAAGCGGCCTCCACATAAATTCGCGGACCTCATCCTGCGAAGAAATATATTGCGTTAATATTACCTGCAGCATTCCATTGGTTCTTTCCATATACCTGCCCAGCCAGTAAATTGTATCTGCAACGCGACTTAACATACGCTATTTAAATAAGGTTAATTTTAAAATTCAAGTGTCCGGTGAATCAGGGATCAGTGACCCGTGATCGGGATCTGTTTATAGTTCACCGCCGATAATCTACTCAACTCAACACCCACGTGTCTTTACTTCCTCCGCCCTGCGACGAGTTTACAATCATAGACCCTTCCTTCAACGCCACCCTTGTTAAGCCGCCGGGAACAATATTAATTCCCTCGGGACCGTATAAAGCAAACGGCCTCAGGTCCACACGGCGGGGTTGTAATATGCCATTTATATAACAAGGGGTGGTAGATAAACTAATAATAGGCTGGGCGATAAAATTTCGTGGCTCCGCATTAATAGCATTCCTAAAGGTTTGCATTTCTTCATCACTTGCAATATTGCCCATTAGCATACCATATCCTCCCGATTCGTTGGTGCGCTTGATTACCATATTGCTCATGTTTTCAAAAACATATTTTTTACTATCCTCATCGGCAAGCCGGTAGGTCGGTACGTTTTGTAAAATTGGTTCTTCGTTTAAATAGTACCGGATCATATCGGGGACATAGGAATAAATAGCCTTATCATCGGCGACACCATTACCCATTGCATTTACTATCGCAACATTTCCTTTACGATAGGCCCAGTAAATTCCCGGAACCCCCAAAATACTGTCGGGCCTGAAAACAAGCGGATCAATAAATTCATCGTCAACCCGGCGGTAAATAACATCAACCTGCTGCAGGCCCTTCGTTGTCTTCATGTACACGTGATTGTTATTTACGATCAGATCCCTGCCTTCCACCAATTCAATTCCCATTAATCTTGCCAGCGTAGTATGTTCAAAATACGCCGAATTATATATACCCGGGGAAAGAAGGATCACCGTTGGATTACTAATTTGCCGGTTTCCCAATGCGAGTAAATTTTTATACAGAAGATCAGGGTATTCTTTTACGGTCCTTACATTATTTTTTGGAAGAAGGTCGGGAAAAATACGATACGTAATGCTCCTGTTTTCCAGCATATACGAAACCCCGGAAGGCGTGCGCAGGTTATCTTCCAGCACATAAAACCGGCCCTCGCCGTCTCTTATGAGATCCACGCCGGAAACGTGAGTGTAAATGTCAAAAGGGACATCTACATTCATCATTTCCCTTAAAAAATTAGGGCAGGAATATATTAGTTGAGATGGAATAATGCCATCGTTCAATATAAATTGCCGGTGATAAATATCCTTTAAAAAAACATTGAGCGCATTTAATCGCTGCTTTAAGCCGGACTCGATTAATGCCCATTCATCACTGGTAATGATGCGGGGAATAATATCAAAAGGAAATATTTTTTCTATACCCTCACCACTGTTATAAACCGTGAAAGTAATGCCCTGGCTCATGAAAAGCTTTTTTGCCATTTCGTCTTTGTGGGTCATTTCTGCGGGAGGCAGATCAGCGATTGATAAAAAGAAATTTTTATAAGGCGAACGGATGTCATCATGGTAACACATTTCGTCCCAAACACCAGGTTGCTTCTGATAAAATTGCAAGAGTGAATTTTGATTCATAAAAAATGAATATACAAAAATTTAAAAAATAGGCTTGATTAACTTTTAAGGAATTATAGGATATTCAGCGTGATTACTGCCCCGTAAAAACAGGAACAATACGCCCTGATGTTTCGCGGAATTTTTTTGGCAGATCAATGAAAGATGTTGGACGGGGTAATTAATTTACTTTTAAAAATTAGCTTGGGACAAGCCCCGTTTTTAACTTATTTTAGATTTCAAATTGCTTAATATATGAATAGAAAATTGATTTTATGGAGTATCGTAGTTGCCTTAGGCGGCTTTCTCTTCGGCTTTGACACTGCAGTTATTTCCGGCGCAGAACAGGATATTAAAAGAGTATGGCAATTAAGCGATGTCCTTCATGGTATTGCCGTGGCCATAGCCTTGTACGGCACCGTCGTGGGTGCCTTGTTTGGTGGTATTCCCGCCACAAAATATGGGCGAAAGAAGACTCTTTTGTGGATTGGAATTTTTTATTTGATTTCGGCTTTTGGTTCTGCGCTTGCGCCGGGCGTATATTCTTTTATGTGCTTTCGCATTTTGGGCGGACTGGCTATAGGAGCCTCGTCAGTAGTTGCCCCTATGTATATTACAGAGATTGCACCGGCTAAAAACCGTGGAAAACTGGTGGCAACTTTTCAGTTTAATATCGTCTTCGGAATTCTTGTCGCCTATCTTTCAAACTATCTGTTGCAGGGTGTTGGCGGAGATAATAGCTGGCGGCTTATGCTGGGGATTGTAGCTGTTCCGGCATTAATCTATTGCATCCTGGTCTTCTTCGTTCCGGAAAGCCCAAGGTGGTTAATGGTTCACAGAGGAGATTATAACAGGGCCCGCAAAATTCTGGAAGTAAGTGATCCTGAAGGAGTAGATGAGGCTATTCTTGCGCTTCATAAATCCATTGAAGAAGAGAACCAGAAAGAAAGTTTATCCGCCTTTTTATCTAAAAGATTTAGTGTGCCCATCTTTCTTGCCTTTTTTATCGCTTTCTTCAACCAGTTATCGGGCATCAATGCCATCATTTATTTTGCTCCGAGGATTTTTGAGCTGGCCGGTATCGGCAAGCAAGCTGCGTTTCTTCAGAGTGCCGGTATAGGCCTGGTAAACCTGGTATTCACTATGCTGGGGCTTTATCTGATTGACAGGCTGGGCAGAAAAAAATTAATGCTGATAGGTTCTGTGGGATACATTCTTTCTTTAGGAGCTGTGGCGGCGGCATTTCATTTTAATTATGTAGCAGGAATGATCGTTCCCGTATTACTGTTCATTTTTATCGCCTCACATGCCATAGGCCAGGGTACCGTGATCTGGGTATTTATATCGGAAATATTTCCTAATAGTGTACGGGCTTATGGCCAATCACTTGGGTGTACTACTCATTGGGTTTTAGCATCCGTCATCACAACGATTTTTCCAATAATGGCAACAAGATTTGGCACGGCTCCTATCTTTCTTTTTTTCGCTTTCATGATGGTGCTGCAATTGCTATGGGTCATTTTTAAAATGCCTGAAACAAAAGGTGTACCTCTGGAGGAGCTGGAAGCAAAACTTGTGAAAGGAAAAAATATTCTTCCCGG
>JALZAJ010000344.1 GCA_030948465.1 Bacteroidota bacterium | reverse complement strand
TCTGGCATTGGCATAGGAGATTTTAATAACGACGGATTGCCCGATATTTTTTTTGCCGGAGAACAGGTAAGCTGTAAACTCTATATAAATAGAGGGAACTTTAAATTCGAAGATGAAACAGAAAAAGCCGGATTGCAAACTGTTAAGTGGTGTACGGGTGTAAGCGTTGTGGATATTAATAATGATGGGCTGATGGACATATATGTTTCCGTGTCTCATTCCCCCAATGAAGAACAAAGGAGAAATATGCTATTCATTAACCAGGGTAATTTAAAATTTTCAGAGCAAGCAAAAGATTATGGGTTAGATGATGCTGGCTTTTCAACACAAGCTGCTTTTTTTGATTACGACAAGGATGGCGATCTTGATATGTATCTCATGAATCATAACGTTTTTCAAAACCAACCAAACAACATTGTAACACAGGATGCCAAAGGTTCCACAATCGCTGCCGACAAACTTTACAGGAATGAAGGCATACTCCCTGGCAAAAATCATCCTTTTTTTAAAGAGGTATCTGAAGAGGCAGGTATTAAGGAAATGGGCTATGGTCTTGGTTTAGTGGTTAGCGATGTTAATAATGATGGGTGGCCGGATGTTTATGTTGCCAACGATTTTTTGAGCAATGATCTATTATGGCTCAATAATAAAAATCGCAGTTTTAGCAATTGTATCTCCGGGGCAATACGACATCAAAGTTTCAATAGTATGGGCGTGGATGCTTCAGATATAAATAATGATGGGCTGCCGGATATCGCTGTGCTCGACATGCAACCTGAAACAAATTACCGGAAAAAAACCATGTTTTCCGGCACCAATCCTGAAAAATATGAAATGGCGATAAGCATCGGTGGTTACCAGCCGCAATTCACCCGCAACATGCTGCAGCTAAATAATGGTAATAGAAAAACAGACAGCATAGTCGAACCTTTTTTCAGCGAAATTGGTCAATTGGCGGGCATATCAGAAACGGACTGGAGCTGGAGCGTACTGATGGCAGATTTTGATAATGATGGTTGGAAAGACGTTCAAATTACAAATGGCATCTCAAGAGACCTCACTAATAATGATTTCCTTTTTTTTAGAAACACAGAAAGTGGGGATGGTGTGGAGGGAACCAAAACAGCCTCCGGCCAGGCGGATTCTTTACGCAAAGACCTGGATGCTTATGGCAGTGTAAAGCTCGACAACTATTTTTATCACAACAATGGGGATCTTACTTTTAGCAATACAACTCAGCAAACGGGAATGGCAGTTCCTTCAGTTTCCCATGGTGCAGTATATGTAGACCTGGATAATGATGGTGACCTTGACATGGTAATGAATAACATGAACCAGGAAGCCTTTATCTGGAGAAACGATTTGAGGAAAACAATAAAAGACAGTGCACATAATTTTCTTTCTATTCAGCTAATGGGTGATGGCCAAAATAAATCTGGTGTTGGCACAAAAGCTACTTTGTACACCAACGGTAAGACTCAGTTTCTGGAACAATTTCCCGTAAGAGGCTATTTATCCAGTATGGACAACAGGCTTCATTTTGGAGTAGGTAATGCCAGGGAAATTGATTCTTTGAAAATCGTATGGCCAGATGACAGGATGCAGGTAATCAAAAAGATAAAGGCAAACCAGGTTGTTATTATAAGGCAGGCAGATGCCGATGGTTGGGAATCTTATAAAAAAAGCGATCCACCTGGATTATTTACCGATGTTGCAAAGGAGTTTAATCTTAAATTCAAGCACCAGGAAATTTCTTTTTTTGACTATGGTGTTCAACGCATGTTGCCCCAAAAATATTCTCAGCTCGGGCCGCCTTTAATATCGGGCGATGTAAATGGCGACGGACGAATTGATTTTTTTATAGGTGGAGGCTCTTATCAATCCGGATCAATATTTATTCAAAATAATAAAGGCACCTTTACGTCACATGATCTTGTAGCAAAGAACAAAACCGGTGAAGATGCCGGGGCGGTATTCTTTGATGCGGATGGTGATAAGGACCTTGATCTGCTTATTACAGAGGGCAGTACTGAGTTCGGTAACAGTTCAACTATGAATGTTCCCCGGCTCTATAAAAATGATGGTAAAGGAAATTTTACTTTGGATCCTACCGCTTTTCCGGCCGATGTTACCACTATCTCGCAGGCAGTTACCGTAGCCGATTATGACGGCGATGGTGATATGGATATTTTTATTGGAGGACGCGTTTTTGCAAACCAATATCCGCTATCTCCCCGAAGCTATATTTTGCAAAACAATAATGGCAAATTTACTGATGTTACCAAAAATGTATGCCCTGCATTAGAGAAACCCGGGATGATTACCGGGGCAGTATGGACGGATTTTGATAAAGATAAGAAAATAGATCTGGTAATCTGTGGCGAGTGGATGCCGGTAAGGTTTTTTAAAAACAAAGGCAACAAGCTACAGGAAGTAACTGAAAATACCGGATTAAAAAATATGAATGGCTTGTGGCGTTCTATACAGGCCGTTGACTTAGATAAAGATGGAGACATGGACTTTATTGTAGGCAATATGGGGCTCAACAACAAGTTTCATCCCACTCCACAGCAACCGTATTGGCTTTACGCCAAAGACATAGATGGTAATGGATCTATGGATTTAATTCCTGCTTATTACATAAAAAACAGCGATGGCAACTACGATTTATTTCCTGGCATAGACAGGACCGAACTCGCCGATCAGGTACTTGCCATAAAAAAGAAATATCTTCTGAATAAAGATTTTGGCAATATAAGCATGAAGGAGTTACTTAACGTGATCGGAGAGAAAGAAATGCTTGAATTAAAATGCGAGACCATGGCCAGCGTGTGGTTGGAAAATACCGGTAGCGGACATTTTATTGCTCATCAATTACCACTGGCGGCTCAGTTCGCCCCTGTTAACACAATTCTTGCAACCGATGTGG
>JALZAJ010000570.1 GCA_030948465.1 Bacteroidota bacterium | reverse complement strand
TACATATCCCTGATTTTACCATCCTTCAAAAGATAATCTTCATGATAAATATGATGCTCCGTTTTACCATCTTTATAATTATGCGTTTCATCTATCCATTGAAACACCCATTCGTCGCCTTTATCTTTATTATCGAGCGCTACGGCGGAGATGTAAGATTGTTTGGCATCGGTCATGGAGCCACGCCATTCTTTAATAAGCGCTACCACTGAATCGCGAACGGTATTCATCTCTTTGCCATCTTCAAAAACAAGGTGTACCGAATCTGCAAGATAGGAGCCAATATTGTCCAGTTTACCTGCAATAAAATCACCATTGAAATTCATCACGGTTGCGATGTTTTCTGATTTGCCGATAGAAGGTGTTCCATCATAAGACATTTTAAACGGCAGGTTTACTTTGGCTTCGGGGGCCTTGGTTTCGCCTGTCTTGTCGGCCGTTTTACTTTCATTATTGCAACTGAATAAAAAAATTGCCGTTGCTATAAAAAATATTTTTTTCATCTTTCTTTAATTTTAATTGTGAAATAAAAGTGAGATTGTATATTAATTTTCCAAGACGACATCAATAGATTATTGCGCTTTTGGCTTTACTGCATTCAGCATTCCACCTACATCAAAAAAATCACTGCCCGAAATTATTTTATGGTCTTTGTTGAAATCGTAGGTACCATAAAACTTAACGCTCCCTTCAACTCCTGATGAATGCTTTCCACTCCAGGTTCCATAATATCTTACGCTTCCATCAAACTCATGAGTCGTGGAGTCTATCCCGGGTAAAAACTGGGCATTGGATAGATGAAGATTGCTCCAATTGTCCATGTAATATTTTTGACCTTCCAGCCAATGTTTTTTGGTTTGCACCGTATCGCCATAAACCGGTGAGCTATATACAGCGTTATCAGCTAACTGGGCGGCCTGTCCATCAATATCTTCTTTCTCAAAATCAGCGATAAAAGTTTTTAATGTTGCCAGGTTCTGTTCATAAGCCGCTTTCATTTCAGTGTCTTTACCAGAGGCGGCATCATCTTTTTTTTCCGGTTGACTGCAGCCCATCGCCATTAGTGTAATGGCAATAGCAAAAAATAATTGTTTCATGTTTTTGATTTTTGATTAAATATAATTTTGATTACTTTTTTAAAAAAGACAAAGAAAGATTATTGGCAACTTTTGATTTTGTAGTGAACATAACGCCTTTCTGGTTTACCTTCTTGCAGCCTACATCGAATAACCCTTTATATGAATAATTTGCGTTGCGAGGTCAACCGTGCCAACAGCCCACACCTGTATGGTATTAACCCATGTATAATCTTTAGAAGAACTAAACAACGTTACATTTTCTCTCAGGTCGGAAATGCTGCTGCCTTCACGCGGAATAGCCACACCATCGGCTTTAAGGGAAATTTTTTGTCCATCGCTTGAAGTTATCTCTGCATGCACATCAAGTTGAAAACGCCCATCAGCCCGCAGGTGAGTGTAATCAATTCCGGAGACTTTACCACTGAGTTTTGAACCACTTGCTTCACCGGCAAATGCTACATCAAACCTCGCGCCTTCTGGTGGTGGCGGTATTTTCCCTGACATTACATCTGCGAAGCTTACTCCAAATTCGGTGAGGCCGGTGATGTTCAGCGTGTATTCATACAGGGGCTCACCCAATTGATTTTGATTCATATTATTTGTTTTAATTGCTTACTCTAGCCGGTTTTCGACTTATCCATTTTTATTTTTTTGTTTAATTAATTCTAAATAATGGCTCGTATCCACGCATCATTTAAATTTCTTTAGTTTGGCTCTGTTACTACTTTTACAATTCGATAAATAGTAATACCGCGCCTGGTCAATTCCAGGTTTCCAATCATACCTAAGCCTGTATTTGGAAAAACTGTTTTTGCATCCCATTGCGGCATTAGTGCATCCTGCAACGTTTTGTACAGGTCGTAGGAAACCGTTGTAAATTTTATGTTATCACCCAATGGCGCCAGAACTATTGCATTACCCCAGGCCATTTGCGGCGTTTGCCCTTTATCCATTGCTTCTTTAATAAACGGGCCCCAATATTTATTCTCAAGACCTATCAGGCTATCCGCATAATTCGTGTTGTGATAAACCATTATGATATAGTTGAAATCCTTTGCTGGTGTTGCTTTGGCAGTCTGCTGCCATCCCACGCCGTGCAGGAAGAACTGACTGGTGACAGTAGAAATTGAATTGGTTTCCATAGCTGCCATTTTCACACCGGCGGTAGTTTCCACATTATTGAACACATCTCCCACTTTGTCAATATCAGGGAATGTGTTTACGAAAAGATAGTTGGAAGAATTGGGCAAATCGTACCCTCCTACTTTTTCAAGCAACGCCCAAAAAGTCATCGTCCTGGCCTTTACTGCTTTTTCAGCCACCTTGCTCCAGTAAGTGGTTTCTCTTTTAACGAATTCGTCAATCTTGTCATCAGGTACATGGCGATACTGGTAAACAGTAATGGAGCGGTCCTGCGCATATAATTTTTCCTGGAAACAAAAATTGAAAACAAATGCTGAGATAAAGCAAAAGAAAACTGCATTGCTTTTTCTTGAATTTTTCATGATTTTTATTTTTGAGTGTGAGAAGAAAAAACTTTTTTATATCGTTAATTGACTTAAATATCTACCGGCATTGACATAGTGATTGGCCTTAGCACCGAATGTTTATCCTGCATTTCTTTATTTGCGGGATCATTGATGATTGATTGTAATTTTTCCATGTCGGTAACTTCTATTACTAATACTATAGAGTTAGGATCATCGGTATCCTGAAAAGTTTTAAAGCCTGAAATGGCGGGCGCAAATGCGTCCACCCTATCCTGGTGGCCTTTAAGCCATGTATCAAAATCGCCTACTTTGTGTCTTCCTATTACTGTTGTCATTTGTTTTATTTTTTTATTAATTAAAAAATTATTGCTTTAATCATGCTTCGTGTCTCCATGAACCATTTTAGGATTCTTTGTAATACTGGAGATACGAACCGAGGCATTTTATTTAAAATTGGCTCAATTAATTTTTGCAACTTAAAAAAGACCCATTGCTATTTATTATTATTTCACAATGGGTTCTTCAAACTATCACACACAAACTATTTTATTGCTTTACCATTTTTGAAAAATCTCCATAGATGTATTCTCTTACGATTTTACCGTCTTTATTAAAATCATCAAACACAACCATTGGGATTTTTAAAACTTCCCCGGTTTTCTTTGACTTGCCCGTCCATGTCCACCATGATTGGACCGTGCTGCCGTCATCTTTTTTATAGTGCAGGTAATCAGGATAACCGGTTGGCGTTTGTGCCACATCGCTATAATAGTCAAAGTCGGTCATCCAAAGCTTCATGGCGTCTGCAACAGGAATAAATTTTTCCATTCCGGATGCCCACCACCTTGCCGTGTCAGAATAAATCTTTTTTAATGTTGCTTCATCCTTTGCTTCATAAGCCTTTGTGGCCTGGTTAACCGCATCAATGTTTGGATGTTTAATGTAGATGGTGCCGTTTTCTTCCTGCTGGCAGAACGCAGTTATTCCTAAAAGGAACAATCCGGTTGTTACAATGAACTTTTTCATTTTTTTTTAGTTTTTAGTTTTATTTTATCGATAAGAAATAGAAAATTTTATTTGCTGATTTTGGCGCTCTGCGCTGCTACTTCTTCCCAGCGTCCATTGGTTTTAACGAAGGTTGAGGTTGTCATAAATTGCCCGTCGAGGTTTTCATTGCCGGAAGCGAATTTGGCCTCCCCGCTGAAATTGGCCACTGCGGCATCGCCATATATCCTGATCTTTACATTTTGAATGCTAAGGGACTTGTATTTTATTTTTCCTGTTTTTAAAGCGGCGATTCGCTGTGCTTTTGTGGTGAGAACTCCATCGACATTTACGAAAGTAAAGTCGCTTGCATAAATGCGATTGAGTTCCGCGGTATTACTTGTTTGCAACGCTTTAAGCAATTCGTTAATCACTTGCCGGACGGCCTGCTCATCGCCGGTTTTTTTATTATTATTTGTTTGTGTGAAAGCAACAGATGATAAGCCGATGGCCATCATCACAATCATTGATAGTTTTTTCATTTTATTTGTTTTTATTTTTTATTTTTTTATGCAAACCAGGAAGTCTTTATTGGGAGCCTTATAATGAAAAGTTCTTAAACAGACCTTCCGGGTTTTATTTTTTAAAAAGTTTATTTTTTATTATTCTTTTCATTCAATATATCCTTACCCATTGCTTTTATAATTATACTCCTGTCATAGTAAGTTGCATAGTGATCAATCTTTTTTTCTGAATTAAAATGAACAGAGAAGTTCATACGAAGGCTCACAGGCTTTCCATTAAACATCATGGTATTGGAAAAATAAACGATGTCGTAAATACCTGTTGGGAAACCTCCTTTGGGTTGTTCGGTAACGTTGATGGGTACATGATTAAATGCACTTAGCGTCATAGATTCAATCCCTGATTTTTCTTTCCAGTTTTTCCACCAGCTTATCACGGTCGCCTTTCCACTAAGGGATGTGCGGGTATGTTCATCGCCGTCAG
>JALZAJ010000567.1 GCA_030948465.1 Bacteroidota bacterium | reverse complement strand
CATGTATACATCAAGCTCTCTTTTGCGCTGTTCAGTTTTAATTTCGTAAAATTCCTGACAAGTGTCATGTTAACTATGTGTTGACGTATATCCCACAAAGGCTCAAAGGCCACAAAGTATTTTCCTTAGTGTGCTTAGTGACTTACTGGGATATCTGTAGCGTTATAACAGTCTTAACATAATACCAGGATCTTTTCACCCTTATCTGCGGATGCGCTCACGAAAATAAAATAGCCAAATCCAGCTTTGTTCGATGGCTTTATTCATCCCTCAGTTATTGCGGGGACCTGCATCAGCAGCGGACAACTTCATTTACTTATTTGTATTGAACAAACCTCCCAAAAGTCCGCCACCCATGTTAGATAAAGATTTTGTGATACTGTCTGGCGTAATACTGGAGTCGTTAGGATCATTTGCCTTATGTACAAACTTTTGAAGCAACCCTGGTAAAGAGGCTGCTATAGCGCCTGTTACCATAGGCGATAGCCCAAACTTACTGGCAAGGCTGCTTACCAGCCCGCCCTCAATAGCATTGGTAACAGAACCTCCTGACGTCAAAGTGTTCTGGAGATTAGACAATAATCCGCCTGCGCCGCCCTGGCTCGCAGCCTGAGTTGCCAGGCCATTCGTTACATGAGTTGCAATTTCCTTATGCACTTCATCAGCTTTGTCAGCCGGTATGCCCTGTGCTACTTCAGGGATGTTGCCTAAATGTTCCTTTACAAGATTTAAAATTTGGTCAAACATAATTTACTTTTTAAAATTTGATTAGTTGAATAAAGATATAAGACTTTTTCTTTTTCCCGCTACTGTTAATTTATTAATCCCAGCGTGTACAGCTATGCTTATTTTCTATACTTCATTTCTTTTTAAAAATTAAGTCAGCGTCTGTATGATCTGAGGATACCGATTGCTGCTTATCCTTTTTAAACGACTCAATTATTCTTGCGAGTTCGTCAATTCTTGCATTCAACTTTTTTATTTGTTCGGACTGGCTATCTATTTTTTTATTTTGGCCTTCAATTATCTGCTGTTCCTGTACTGATTTTACCAAAGGCATAATAAATTGCGTATAGGCGAGGCTGTAATGGTCTTTATTATTTGCAGGAGCATGTATGCCGTCAAAGGGGTAGCCTAACTCTTTAGCAATTTTTTCCACGTCCTGTGCAAGAAACCTGTATGTAACTGGTTTGCAGTTTATATACTTGTTAAAAAATTCTGGTGAACAATGCGTGTGAATTAATTGAAAGATGGAATTATTAAATCAGTAAGAGATTCATGGGAATAAAGAATTCTGGTAAGACAAGGGATTGAAAACGGAAATTAAAAAATAACGAACGTCAATATATTAAAAAATGTATGCGCTTTTATTTTTTTATATGTGATGAAGGTTCATGAACTAAGTTCTTTGTCCTGAAGTGTTCGAAATGAAATTCCTTTGAAAACGACGCATAGTAAAAAGATTTTTTAAACAGGTAAGTGGGATAAATTAAAAATTGATATTCCTATTCCTCAATCAGGCAATATACTATCCTAAATAAATTAAAGGGGAAAGGTAAGCGGCTTATCAATCTTTACCACGGTTGTTTATCTTATAAGGGTCAGTGTTCCTTTCAGTATTATTTTGCTTGCCTTAAAAGTTACCATATAAACATAAGTGCCCGAAGGTTGCAATAGTCCATGAAATTTGCCATCCCAGGAAACAACTTCACCGGCGGCATGGTAAACAACCTTTCCATACCTGTTATACACATTTACAACTGCATCATATTCGGGATCCAGAAAGGGAATTTCCCAGGTATCATTTATTCCATCACCGTTAGGCGTAAACGCAGTAGGTATGTATAACTGTGCCACTACCTTTACCTGCACCTTATCTTCATTAGTACAGCCATATATTGACCTTGCCGAAAGTGTATATTCTATATTCTGCACCGGCGAAACTACAGGGCTTAATTTGGTAACGTCACTTATATAAATATCAGGCGACCATAAATAGGTCAGGCCATCTCCCGCAGCTTTCCCATTTAAAATAATAGCATTTCCCCTGATGACATTTCGGTCAGGGCCTGCATCCACTGTTGGTTTTGCATGTACCTGTATTACTACAAGGTTTGATGCGATTCTGCAGGAGCTGCTTGCACCGGATTCCGCTTCGGTAAACCGGTACCAATAATTCCCTGACACCGTTGGAGACCGGAAGTAAGATATGCCTGTTGCATTCGTAATGTCAATCCAGGTAATACCCAGGTCGCTGCTTACCTGCCATTGATATACCGGCGATTGGTAGCCAACTGAAGCCGTCGCATTAAAAGTATAAGCATTGGGGCTTCCTTCACATATATCAATCAGGTGGCTGGTATCTCCCGCTATACTTGCGGTAATCAATTGCCCGCAAGGTCGAAAGGTAATATCATCCAGCGCCAGGTCGTTGCCTTCGCCGCCAGGTGCATTGTTAGTCATGCGCAAAACAATCTTGTTAACGTTTGCGGGAGTGGTGAAGTAGAAGCCATATTGTTTCCATATAATCGTCTGCTCCACCGGTATATCGCCGGAGTTGTAAGATTGCAAAACCTGGCCCAATATCGTTTCAATGGTAAAAGTGATATTAGGCCTTATGCCCTGGATAAAATACTTCATATTGAGCATCCATGCAGCAAATTCATACGTGGTATTGGCGCAAAGGTTTTTTACAGTATCCAAATAAAAGTCACCTGGCTCAAAGGATGCGTCAACCAGCATAAAATAACCATTGGGATTACCGGTATGATCACTTTTCAATATGTGCCATCCATAGTTGCATTCAATCCCGCTGTTTAATAGTGTGTAAAATCCATTGACAGGGCAGGCATTTGCTGCATATTGATAATTGGTAGTTGCCGCAGAAAGTTTAGGGCCTGGATTTGCGCCTGCACCAAATGTAATATTCACAATGGGATCGCCAAGGCTTCCATTGCACAATTGAGCGTGCGCCACAAAGGAGAAACTAACCGGAAGAAATAAAAGCAGATTTTGCAAAGAAAAGAAGCGCTTAAAACAAAATAGTTCAGGAATCATGTGAAGCAAATCAAAGTCTGACAAATGTATGCTTTAGATCTTACGTGCGATACGAATAATGCTCAGCCTGGTGAAGCCGGATTTTCGCTCTGGAATTTAAAGGGTTGTCAACATTAAAAATTGAGATTTTAAATTGAAACAAACATGCTTAAAAGTTTGACAACCATGCGAAAATTACATACACCATTTCCAAATAGTCTTAGTGTCAAACCAGGGAAGTTTTCTCAGTACCCCCCGAAATAAAAAAGTTCGAATAAACCTTCTTGTTTTTATCAGTACGTGTGTACTGCTTTGTTGCTTTCAGAGCAGGATGAATTTGGGAACTGCTCAGCCTGGCATAAGTAAAATCCGCCTGGTTGCATGCATGTAAATGGAACCCGCAATAATGTATTTAACATGCGACCTTGTTATGCAACGTATTTTGGGTGAAATTCACTTTGCATTTTCATCAACCTGGAATATTCCAAAAGTATTATTATCCAGGTCCACAAAGTATCCCTGCCAGCACCTGCCCGGTATGGCGAATTTTGGTAAAGCAACCTGTCCCCCATGTTGCATTATCAACTCACTGGTCTTATCAAAATCCTCAACCTGCACGGAGCAAACAAATGCATTGGTAACCAGAGGCCGCCGGTGGCACTTGTGCCGGTCGCTTCAGCAGTCCGCCATTGATGCTATTAGTTTCTATACGGTAATATTCTATGGGAACAAATTCTTCCTTTATAAATTTCCAGCCAAATATGTTTTTGTAAAATGTAATGTCGCGGCCCGGTTCGGAAGATTGAATTTCAAAATAGCCGATTGTGTTCATATATCTGATTTTATTAGTACATGTTAGTATTAAGAGGCGTCTCTTTATGTGTGTAAAAATAAAATTATTTAAACAAAAAGCCCTGGAGCAAGTAACGTGCGCATGTAAAACCATAAACTAAAAAGATTGCGAACTTTCCCAAATCCGGAATGTGCAAGGCCATAAAAACTGTATTTACTCAACCGGTAATTGGCACTTCCTTTGTATTCCCTCCTAAAATTATTTTATATTCTAATCGCTCCAAATGATCCCAATAAGTGATGATGACTCCGACAGGGCAAGGTTTCCGTATGCTAATTATCTGTTTATAGCAATCAACATTATCGTTTTTATAGTTTACCAAAAGATGGGAAGCAATATTGATCTTACCTACAGCTATGCGGCGGTGCCTGCAGAAATATTAAGTGGTCATGATATTGTGACTGCCGCCACGAATGTGCAGGATCCTATAAGTGGACAGATTATAACAATACCCGGCCTGGGAATAACACCTATACCCGTGTGGCTCACATTGATTACTTCTATGTTTATGCACGGGGGCATTGCACATCTTGCGGGCAATATGCTCTATCTCTGGATATTTGGTGACAACCTGGAAGATAAACTCGGGCATCTGCGTTACTTTTTCTTTTACCTGCTATGCGGTATTATCGCTTCACTCACGCATGTATTCTCCGACTATCTTTTTGGTGAAAATCATTTAATCCCAAGTCTCGGCGCATCGGGTGCAATATCCGGCGTGATGGGCGGTTACTTATTACTCTTTCCAACCAAACGGGTTACGGTGCTTTTTATAATTTTCTTTATACGCGTACCGGCATTTATTGTTTTGGGTTCGTGGATACTACTGCAGGTGGCTAACGGTACCGGGTATTTAGGCGGCAGTGAAGCCAGCGGAATTGCCTACGCGGCACATTTAGGAGGGTTTTTTGCGGGATTATATTTAATAAAGAAATTTTTACCAGCGCAGAAAATGGTATTGCTGAAAAGGCGGTAAAACTTATGTTCATTGTTCAGGAAGATAATTAGGAAAAAGAAGCAGAAGCTTTGGTACTATGGCTACTTTTTTCAGAAAGAAATCTATAAATTTAGTATACTAAAAAATATATTATGAAGATTCTGTTTGTCACCCTCGCATTTTTATTACCCGCACTTTCTTTTGCGCAAATTGATACGTCATTCATCGCCAGAATTAAAAGCCTGGATACTGCCAATATTTTAAGGCTTGATACGGTGGCGGCGCCTGATGATGCGCTTACAGCGAAGATTAAACTGCTTAGAAGTGAAAAGAAAGGATTGACTCTTGAAACGATTTTAAAAATAAAACTTGCGGAAGAGCAGCAAAAAGACACTTCGCATTCTAAAGCTTATTACGAAGCGTTGACCAATGATGTAACGAAAGGAAAAACGAGCAAGCTTATTGAAAACAGCCTGATCAATTTATATAGAAAAAATTTTACCGGACAGGAGATTGATGAATTGATTTCATTTTATAAAACATCCGCAGGAAAAAAGATGGACAAAGAATATATCTTCCTGATGCTTGAATCTATGAAAGACGCGGAACAGCTTATTAAACTGGCTGCCAAAAATATAACGGCAAAATAATAAATGCACCACTCCCTTTATACCCGTACAATTCTCAAAGCACATAAATTCAAAGAGCCTCTCATTTTTAAAACTTAAAAAAGCACCGCAGCAACATCAAGTGAGGGAAGCTTACTTTCCCATTATCATCGTTCCTGATTTTAATTGCTGGTTACACCTCAATTTATAATAGTACACGCCGGGTGTTACATGCTGTGGATTCCATTGCACCTGGTAAGTTCCGTTGGTTACTTTTTTATCAATTAGTACAT
>JALZAJ010000025.1 GCA_030948465.1 Bacteroidota bacterium | reverse complement strand
TAAATTCACCTTTAAAAAAGTTACAGGGCTTATCGTTATTAATCTGCAATGAATTTAGCCTGGGTAAATGTTGAATAAATTTTTCATCCATTGGAAATAAAGTTGTTTCCCAATTCATCAATGTCATTCCGTTTAAAGTGACCCTGTCTGTGATTCCTTTCCGGTCAATCATAAATTGTGCAAAATTGATGTGCCCCATTCCTTCCACAACAATTTCCAGGACAGGATTTGCCACCTCAGTTTTAGGAAGCGTTACTTCCCATTTACCAACGTAGCGATAAACGGTATCTATAAATTTTCCGTTTAAAAAAATCAATGCATAGTCATGCGGTTCCCAAATTTTTAACTTGCCGCTTTTATGGCCGATAAGAATTGTTTTGTAAATAACCAAACCCTGGTTTTGTCCAAGCGCTTCCATTGGTTTTGGCTGGGGAGATTTTATTACCGGCACATTATAATTAAAAAGATTTTGCATCTTTTTCATTTCAACCGGGGGCACTTCAATAGTTGCAATGGGTTTGGGCACATCCGGAATTTTATACGACACATATTTTGAAATTAAATTACGAAGCATAAAATATTTTGGAGTGGGTTGGCCTTGTTCATTTATCGGTGCATCATAGTCATAGCTTGTGATGTCGGGCTGATAGGCTGTAGGAGAAAATGCATTAGCGCCGGCTGTGAAACCAAAATTTGTTCCCCCATGGATTACATAAAAATTAAACGACTTTTTATTTTCCAATAAAAAGGTTACCTGCTTCTTTAAATCATTGGTATCGGGCCGCTGCCATTTTTCGCCCCAATGCGTTAACCATCCCGGGTATGTTTCACCGCTGAACGCAGGCACATTTGGATTTCTTTTTTTTGCCTGTGCGAAATCTGCTGAATCGCTACCACTGTCTAACCCAATGGCAGCGCCATCAATATTACCTGCTTCAAGCATGTAAGGAGTTGGCCCATCGGAAGTATAGAAGGGAACCTTGATTCCGTTCTTTAACCAGAGCGTTCTTAAAGCTTCTAAATATTCTTTATCATTTCCATAACTGCCGTATTCATTTTCTATCTGCACCATTAATATTGGCCCACCATTAGTGCATTGTAATGGTGCCACTTCTTTTGCAAGTCTTATGATATACCTTGTAACAGCCGACATGTATCTTGTATCCATGCAACGGATTTTTATATCCGGAATTTTTAAAAGATAAGATGGCAATCCCCCAAAATCCCATTCTGCACACACATACGGCCCGGGGCGCAATAACACCCACATCCCTTCTTCTTTACAAAAGCGAATGAATTCAGCAACATTTTTATTGCCTGTTGTAAAATCAAATTCTCCTTCCTTTATTTCCTGGTAATTCCAAAAAATATAAGCTGCAATGGTATTGCATCCCATCGCTTTTGCCATTTGAATGCGATGCCGCCAATATTCTCTCGGTATTCTTGCAGGATGCATTTCACCGCTGATAATCTGGAAAGATTTTCCATCTAACAAAAAATCATTTTTGCCCAGAGTAAACTGGTGTTTGTTTTGGCAAAATGAAGTGTGAGAAATAAATAATAATAAAAGAAGACAGCCATATTTTTTCATCTTATTAATTTGTTTTTATTCCATTTTCATTTTAAAAGCTAATGCAAGCATTGATTAAATTGGCATCGGTAAAAGCCCAGTCTAATGGTAAGACTTTTTGCAATTATATTGTATTCAATTTTTTTTGCGGATGTCCCCGACCGGTTTAGGTAACTATCAATGTGAAAGCAAGGAATTTAATTAAAGCTAAGAAGAAAGTTCTCTAATTGAATATAAGAAGAATACTTGTAAACAGCAATGTCATGAGGCTTTGTATTTAGACTATCCTGAGATTTTGCAATAGCTTGTAACATTTTTATTACATTATCAGATGCATTTGATACAACCATGTTCTTTTTTAATTCATTGGCATATTTATTCCTGTCAAAAAACTGGTCTGCAAATGAACGGCTGATGTACCCTACTGATGTAAAATCAAATTCTATATTATCCCTTGAATTATTTTTTACATAGTTCATCAGAACAGACGATGCTTCTCTCGTTTGAATCGAACTGCCGAGTTTTCGTGAAGGTATATGGTTGAAGGATTTTTCATAACTGCTAATGTAAGTCATTTTATTTTTTTTTAACGTTCAATGAACTTGTAAAAATCAAAACCGGCAGGACTGATTGTTGGCAAGCGTAAGGCTAAAAACGTACCTTGAAAATAACCATTCACGTCTATGCTTACAATCGCCTCTTTATTGACGATTTGTAAGAAAGTTGTATTGCCTGACCAGTGAAAAAGTTTACCAGGTAAACCAGTCACCAACTTCAATAATGCGAAAATGCTTACGCCGTTTTT
>JALZAJ010000331.1 GCA_030948465.1 Bacteroidota bacterium | reverse complement strand
CCTTCCAACTGGTCTATAAACCATAACCGCTCCTGGCTAAAAGATAAAGGCATAAGTGACGGACGGGGTTGTATCACTATAGAAGGGGATATAAAATTATTTCCCTTATTTTTCTTAATAAATAATGCCAGCTGAGCAATGGTGGGATTAACAAAAATGTCTGTTAATAGAATATTGACAGACAACCCCCGGGAAATGCGTGAAACCAATTGAACGGCCTTAAGACTATTTCCTCCAACCTTAAAAAAATCATCAGTTTCAGAAAAATTTGAATGGCCGAGCAAACTTTTCCATATAACAAAAAGAGCATTGATTTCATCACTTCTGGAAATTAAATCTATAGCAGTCGAAGAAGTTTCCTTTGAGGTAATTAAGTCAAGAATCCCCTTCCCGGTTTTTGCAAGAAAAGTTTTGTTGTGTTCGTTTGTCTTCATTTAAACATCAAGTTATTATCAGAGGTTTTTTTTGTTCCAAAAATTATCTGTTATAAATTTTTACATCAAAACGTAGAATAAGTATAAATAATATTTAGCTACCAAATCTTTATAAAAAATACCTTCTAAAAGAGGGATATAGATATTTTGTAAGATATGAGATATAAAACTTTGCCTGGATCATAAGAAAATTGGCTGGCATCTATAATATATTGGAAGAATAAATTTTGATCAAATCGTATTGATCAGAGATAGTTTGGTAAAGAAACTTTTAATGGTTCTTTTAGTGCTTTTAGTAAACGAGAAAATTATCTTTGAGACAATTTGCTCTTATAAATAATTTAAAATCATTTTACTTTTTTTAACTAAAAAACAAATATATATATTTCAACTAAAAAAGTATAATAATTTGCAAGTTAATTACAACATTTTCACTTCTATTTTCGCAAATCAAATTTTTGACAAAAAGATTAGAAAATGTTCAAAAATAATTTTCAATGTATATTAAATTTAAACCACATAAGCTCATTATCTTTTACAATAGTTCAATTTTTTTTTAATTATCTTACATAAGACACTCTGTAAGTTTCGCTGCCACAAATGGCACAAAAGGTTCTTTTAAAATTTCGTTTCGCAATTTATGTTCTCCTGGGACATCATAAGATTTTACGCCACCGGATATAAATTCTCCCCATCCCAGACTCGGATCTTTATAGATTTTGGGTGATCGAAAAATAATGACCTTACCCGGATAGATTTTCGGCTTGTATTTTTTTTCTATAATTGAATTGGTGAAAAGTAAATAATTATGCGCTATTATTTTAGGCGCGCGAAGGCTTCTTGAATTGTAGAAGTTATAACCTGCTATTAAGGCCTTCCTGAGTAAGCGGCCTGTAGTGAGCTTACCCTTCGTCTTTCTATATACTTTTTTTAAAATTTTTAAAGGATAAATAAGTTTGCCTCTGGAATTAAGATGCGCAAATTCTTTCATATACCTGGACAACTTTGAAGGGACTGCATTTTTATTTTCATGTGTTTGTTTAGTATTTTCATTCCTATCAGGAGTGATAGTCGGCCATTTATAAGCAGGACAAAGACTATTCAACAAGGCAAGTAATTTTATTTCATATCCCTGCGCTTTTAGTTGCTGAGCCATTTCAAATGCAATGGTACCTCCCAAACAATAACCGGCCAAATAATAGGGACCTTCTGGTTGCACAAGCCGAATATCGGCGATGTAATGTGCTGCCATATCCTCAATACTTGTATCAAATGGCTCTTTACCATTTATTCCTCTTGCCTGGAGTCCGTACAAAGGCTGATTGTTTCCTAAATGTTTCGCCAGGCCATGATAAAAGAGTACGTTTCCAGCTCCGGCATGAATACAAAATAGCGGCGGATTAGAACCATTGGGCTGAATCGGAACCAAAGAAGACCAGGAGATATCTTCTTCTTTATTTCTAATTATTTCAGCCAGGCTTTTTATATCGGGGGCACGAAAGATTGTGGCCAGTGGAAAACTTTTGCCGAATTTTTTTTCTATTTGAGTAAATAAGGTTACCGCCTGAATTGAATTTCCTCCCAATTCAAAAAAGGTGTCGTGAATTCCGATTCTATCAACATGCAATAATTTTTTCCAGATTTTTACCATCTTCACTTCAGTTTCATTTTCAGGAGAAACATATTGATCCTTTAATAATGAAGATATGTCGGGATCCGGTAACGCTTTTTTATCAATCTTTCCGTTTGGTGTCAACGGTAAATTTTCAAGTTCAATCCATATAGCGGGAACCATATAATCGGGCAACTTGCTATGCAAATAAGAGATAATCTCTTCTTTGTGAAAAGATTCTTTTGCTGTGACATAACCGACTAATAATTTGTTCCCTTCATGGTCAGCTCTTGCCTGAACTACCGCCTGTCTAACAAGGCCGCTTTGCAATAAAACCGCTTCTATTTCTCCCAATTCTATACGAAATCCTCTTACCTTCACCTGGTTGTCAATTCTTCCCAGGTATTCTATGTTTCCATCTTCCAACCAGCGGCCTAAATCTCCGGTCTTATACATCTTTGCCTTCGGATTAAAAGTATCCGGCACAAATCTTTCTGCTGTTAAGGCTTCCCGATTCAGATAACCTCGTGCAAGGCCGGCTCCTGTCAAATATATTTCACCTATTACCCCTATTGGTACTAAACTGCCGTCTTTGCTCAGTATGCGAACCGAAGAATTGGAAATTGGTTTACCTATTAGTACCGGCTTATTCTTACTTAAATGATAAACCGTGCTATAAGTGGTATCTTCTGTTGGGCCATACAAATTGCGTATGTTTCTGTTTTCATAATCAAGTTCCTTATGAACATTAGCGGGTACAGGCTCGCCCGCCATATTAATCGTCGTGATATGGCTAATATCTATTTCTTCTTTTAACAGGTTTTCTATAACAACCGGAACACTATTCGTCATGACCGCCTTATCTCCGGCCAGATATTTGGATATTTGTAACCCATTTTCTAACAACCGTATGGGCCTACCTATACTTAAAGGATAAAAGAATTCAAATACAGAAAGATCAAAGCACATGGAAGTGGCCGCATACGCAATTTCAAATGCGTCGGAGGAGAATTCCTGGGCGCACCAGCATATAAAACAATAAACACTTCCATGCTCGATCATCACTCCTTTCGGCTTTCCGGTAGACCCGGATGTATAGATCACATAGGCAAGCTGATCAGGAGGAATTTTTATTTTTAAATTAGTACCTGGTGCGTTGTTAATCTCTATCCAATTGCCATCTAATTCAATAATTTCAACTCCCGTTAATTCTTTCAGCTTCTTCCTGCTGTTGGTACTGCTCACGACTAAACCGGCAGCCGTATCTTCCAGCATATACCGGATCCTATCTTCAGGATAGACCGGATCTATTGGTACATAGGCTCCTCCTGCTTTCAATATCCCCAATATACCCACCAGCATTTCAACTCCCCTTTCAATGCAGATGGGCACTAAGGTTTCTTCTTTTATTCCTTTGCTTCTTAAAAAATTTGCAAGTTGGTTTGCTCTCTTATTTAATTCCCCATAGGTAACTTTTTCGTCTTCAAATACCAGGGCTACATTATCAGGAATTCTTGCTGCCTGTTCTTCAACTAAATCTATGATACTTTTATCTTTAGGATAGGCCACCCGGGTATCGTTGAACTCCACCAGCAATTGATATTCTTCTTTCGGCGTTAGCATGACTAACCTTCCTATTTTTTCCCCTGGAAATTTTATGACTGACTCCAATAACTCTTTGTAATGGTCAATCATTCGTGCGATGGTTTCCTCCTTGTATAGATCTGCACAATAACTTACCGTGCCCTGCATCCCATCTTTTGTTTCTATGAATGTAAAAGTTAAATCAAGTTTTTCTGTTTTCTTTTCAACTTGTTGTTTTAATAAAATGTGGTCTCCTAATTTCAGTTTTGGAATTTCAGTTGTCGGCTTCAATATCAGCATCATCTGAAACAATGGGCTGCGACTTAAATCCTTCTCATGAACTATCGCCTTAACAACTTTTTCAAATGGGACATCCTGATGATTATAGGCTTCCAGGATTGTTGCCTTTACCTTCTGTAACAGATGAATGAAAGAATCTTCGCCAGATACTTCCGTGCGTAAAGCGAGCTTGTTTACCAAAAATCCTATCTGGTCCTGATATTTCTGGTAAGTACGTGTTGTATTGAGGCTTCCTACACATATATCTTCCTGGCCACTGTATCTATAAAACAGTACCTTACTAATGGCAAGTAACATCATAAATAAGGTTACATCTTCGCGATGGCACGCGGCCTGTAACTGATCGCTCGTATCCTTTGACAAGGTAAATTCCCGAGCCGCTTCATGGACTTTTTGAACCGCAGGTCTTTGATAATCAGTAGGGAGTTGTAAGGCAGAGACCGATTTAAGCTTTTGCTTCCAATAATTTATTTGTTCCGCACGGATATTTTTATTTGATAAGCTTTTATCTGCTTTTGGAATAAGGGTAATATTTTTTTGCTTACTTGGCATTTTTTAATTCACATTAATCTGACTGGCGATTTTTGTTGAACGGCAATATTTATTCGTTTGAGGATCTACCGGCCACTCGGTTCTTAAAAGAAAATCCCGGAACGGTTTATTTTTTTCAGTCTCCTGAAAAAGAAGATGAATAAAATTCATGCCATTTGCAGAACAATAATTAAGCATATCCGAAAGAATAAAATCTTCAACATTTCTTCCAAGCACTCTACAGCTTAGAAGAAAAGTTTCTACTACCAACTCCTGTTGAATTTCTGAAGAAAGAACCAAACCAACCAGGCCATATTCGCCAAACCTGTCACTTACTTCAATGATCTTGTTGAATCCATTATTCTGTTTGATGCGGTATATAATTTCTTCTCTCGTTTTCCTGATGCCATTCAAATTAAATTGATTGGTTCTCATACAAAGTTGCACAGCCCGGTCCACATGGCCGTCATTAAGCGGTAATATGTTTACCGTAATAACTAACGATTCCAGAAAATCTGACAAGGATGAATGATTCGCTTGCTCAACGCTTCGCTGCTTTTCAATTTGATACATTTTGTTTCTATTGCGATCTTCTTCCGTAGCGCTAAAAGAATCGAAAGCCCAGGTATGATTTAGAATGCCGGGGAAATCCGCTGGATCGCCAGTTAAAGCAATAGCTGTAAGAGAAGGATAATGCAGTGAGATTTGTTCCACTTCGAATTCACTATCATCAACAAAAATGAAACTATCAATGCCGAGATTTAATTCTTTTGAAATAGATAAAAGATTATTTGCTTTAAGATCCCAATTTATGCGATGCGCCGTTATGTGCTCTTTTTTAAGTTTCATACCAGGATGGTTATTGAATACATCCCATACATCCTCTTCATTATTTTTACTGCACAAAACCAATAAAAATCCTTCCGCATATTTCTCTAGAATAAATTCCTGCAACCTGGTATAATTCTCATCTATTATTACATGTGAAGCGCCTACTTCTCCGCATACTCCTTTCCAAAGAGTATTATCACAATCGAGCGCAATCACTTTAGAAGCCGGTCGTTTATAAGCATTTATCTTACGAATTAAAAAAGTGCCCAAAGCTGCATAATATTCAGCGGTGAATGGTATATGGCCAATTTCATCAGTCTTGTCATCGAACATATCCACAACCTCATATAAGACCGCGATTTTATTAAGATCCAGCAAATGCATTCTGGATAATTGCTTTGTTTCTCTGGATAGATCACTGTTTAATCTTTGAAGCGACTCTCTTACCTGAGCATGATGATTTTGACGGTAAACAGGAACTATCCCCACTAAATAAGGCGTCAGAGTTGTTTTATCAGCATTTTTAATAGCCGAAAGCAATTCGGAATAGGTCGCATTCAAAAATTCTATTTGTGCCGGCGCTGAAAGATTAGATTTGTCCCGCAGCCAATCTTCCATTCTTATAAAAAGAATATTTATCCCTTTATTTTTATTTAATAAACTTAAGGGATTAAGAAGTTGTTGAAAGATCTGGTTATAAGGTGAAAACTGAATATCAAGATGTAAAGAAAGCTCGTTGTTCCAATAGTTCATGTACTCTTCCAAAGGCTCAGCAACGAATGATGAACAAATTGTTATGTTCAGTTTGTTGTGGTCATCTTCTGCATTCTGATAGTCGCTTAATTTAATTCCCTGTTTCTCGTTATCTAATTGATCGTATTCCAATAATATTTTATCGTTGTCATTAATTACTTTTTCTATAAGGCCGGTAAAATTTTCCAGAAATTTTTCCATTCTTTGCTTCGAAAATAATTTGCTATTATAGCTTAAATATAAATTTAAGATATTGTCTGAAGGCTCGATGTCCAGCTTAAAATCGAGGACAGACTGGAACATATCTTCCTGATCCGCTTTATAAGGTTTAAAATTTATTCCTGAAATATTGTTGCCACTTTCTAAAGAATTTTGATTGGTTTGCAATTCATTTTCCGAATGAAAATTTACCATCGTATCAAAAAAAGGATTTCTTGAAAAATCCCGCTTTTTAATAAAGTTCTCAACCATAAGATCAAATGGATAATCCTGGTTGTTATAAGCGTGAACGAGAGAATCGTTACAATCTTCAAGATACTTTGAAAGCATTTGGTTTTTGGATGGCTTCAACAACACCGGAAGGAAATTGACAAAAACTCCTATGAGATTTTCCACGTCAATGTGGCTTCTGCCGGAGCTTAGGGAGCCAATTACCAGTTCTTCCTGCCCGCTATATTGGCTTACCAGTAAACCATACAGGGAAAATAATAAATTGTTGAGAGACATCTTGTGCCTTACCGCCAGTTTGCGTAATGCTGTTGTAACCTCAGCGTTTAATGAAACATGCAACATCTCGCCGAGAAAAGTAACAGTGGCCGGTCTCTTAAAATCTGCAGGAAAATCCAGGACGGGAATATCATTTTCAAAAAGATCTTTCCAAAAATCTTTTTGCCTTTCTATTGAATGAGAATGCCAATACGCATAATCTTTATATTGAACCGGCAGGGAGGGCAAGTCAGCTATCGTGTTTAAAGAATATTCTTTGTAAAATGCTAAGATTTCGTTTATCAAAATATTTTTTGACCAGCCGTCACTTATGATATGATGTATGCCAAAGACAAGAATATTTTTTTGATCAGATACTTTGTAAAGCGTCGCCCGGAATAATGGGCCCCGCGTAAGATCATACGCCTGGCCGGAATCTTTTTCAATGTGTTGCCGTATAATTTTATCGGTATCTGATGCATCGGTAATGTTTACCATCTGAATATTAAAACCTAATTCGCCGGCTGTTAATATCTTTTGCCTCGGCTCGCCGTTTATCTCAATAAACACGGTTCTTAAAATTTCGTGCCTTTGTATCACTCTTTCAAATGCGTTGCAAAAAGCTGTTATATCCAGGTTGCCTTCAATAAAATAAGTTCCCGTAAAATTGTAAGCTTTGGCGCCATCAGCGTAGTGACTCAATATCCAAAATCGCTTTTGTGCATGTGACAATTCATAAGAGTCCTGTGCAGGTAATTTTTCAATTTCTCTAAAGATCTGATTTCCCTCCAGGGAAATTATTTGCGCCAATTCTTTTATGGTTGGATTTGCAAATATTTTTCCAATATCAATTTTGACATTTAATTGTTTATGCAACCGGGAGCTAAGTTGCATGGCATTAAGGCTATGTCCGCCTAATTCGAAAAAATTATCATTGATCCCCAATTTTTCTATTACCAGAACTTTTTTCCATATTTCGACCAATTTCTTTTCGATATAGGATTGAGCTTCTTCATAATGATTTTTATTTAACCCATCTGCATCAATATCCGGCAATGCTTTCTTATCCACTTTACCATTAGAAGTTAATGGAATTTCGGCAACTTCGATCAATAAGGCCGGTATCATGTATTCAGGCAATTTGGTTTTTAGCCATGCAGAAAGAAGCATTTTATCAAAAGATACTTCTGGCACAATGTAGGCTACGAGCCGCTTATCTCCTTTATGTTCCCGTGGGATCACCACAACCTGGCGAACCATTTCATGCTGTTGTAATACACTTTCTATTTCTCCCAATTCTATCCGGTATCCTCTTATCTTAACCTGGTCATCTATTCGCCCGAGGTATTCTATATTTCCATTTGGCAACCATCTGCCGAGGTCGCCCGTGCAATACACTCTTTCTTCCGGCTCATCATTTGCCGCCCCTTGTATTTCATTTTTAAAGGGATAATGCAAAAATCTATCGTTAGATAATTCAGGTCTGTTTAAATATCCTCTCGCAACTTGTACGCCACCGATGAATATTTCACCTAAAACTCCTATGGGCGAAATATCTTTATCGGGGCTTACGATATAAGTGGAAACGTTTTCAAGTGGCGTTCCTATTGGAAGTAAAATAGTATCATCGGCATTGACCTCTTTATCAATAAACTCAATAGCGGTTACGGTTGTTTCTGTGGGGCCGTACTCGTTATAAAATTGATACCGGGTTTTCCATCTTTGCGAAAGTTCTCGTTTGCAAATGTCACCTCCGGCGATTACTCTTTTTAAAAAAGGAGAATCAAAAGAAGGTAAATTTTCCAGGAATGAAGGTGTTGCATGTATATGCGAGACTTCTTTTTCCTTCAAAAAATTTACAAATGATTCCATTTGTAATTGAAATCCTTCAGGAAATAATACTAAAGAAGCGCCGTTACAAAGCGCTAAAAAAATTTGTTCTACTGAAGCGTCGAAGCAATAATTTGAAAACTGTAAAATTTTATCATCGGAAGAAATCCCAAATGTTTTTGTTTGCCCTTTTATAAGATTAAAAACACTTCCATGCTCTATCATCACACCTTTTGGCTTACCCGTAGAACCCGAAGTATAGATTATATAAGCAAGCGTTGACGATGCAATTTTCTTTTCTGTATCATTAGATTTAGCAGTTGAATTGAAAATGGCTTCATTATCTATTTCTATTTTCTGTATGTTATGAATGCCTGCGAGTTTCTCTTTGGTTTTGGCATTAATAATAAGTGTACCGGCTGCTGCACCATTCAATATATATTGAATTCTTTCTAAAGGATATTCCGGATCAATAGGAACGTAGGCCGCGCCAGCTTTCATTATTCCCAAAATACTTACGATCATTTCAATGCTTCGCGTAAGGCATATTGGCACCAGCGTTTCTTGTTTTATTCTTTGGCTTCGTAAATATTCCGCAAACTGATTTGCTTTTATATTGAGTTCATTATAAGATATTTTTTTATTTTCAAAGTCCAGAGCAATGGCGTCTGGCGACCGCAAAACCTGTTTTTCAAATAAATCAATCACGCTTTCTTCAACAGAAAACTCTTCATTCTTTTTACTATTATTAAACGTTTTTATTAATTGTTTTTCTGCCGGTGGAACTATGTCAAAACTGCCCACTGCTTTATCGAAAGAATGGGGAAACTGCTCCAGGATAAATAAAAAACGTTGTGCGAGTAATTCAATTTCAGCCTGATTAAAATATTCAGTGGAATAATCAAGCTGCAGTTGCAAAGGCTGTTGCTTACCAAAGTCCTGCCAGCATAACTGCAAAGGATTTTTTTGAAATTCATTTGCCAGTTCACATATAGTTGCTTTTACTTCTTCATCAAACGACAATTCAAAATTTAGAAGCTTGTAGTTGATCGTAATGTCAAATA
>JALZAJ010000546.1 GCA_030948465.1 Bacteroidota bacterium | reverse complement strand
CTCTTTCCATCCGGCGACCAGCCGTGCAGGTAGGAAGGCCCTTTCGGAGTAATTTGTTTTGGCGTGCCTCCATTAATAGGAACCGTATAAATAATTGAGCCGCCTAATTCTTTCACGTTGCTGCTTAATCCAAGCATCTTTCCATCAAAAGAAATCACGTGATCGTTATTATTGGATTTAATGTTTCCTGTATTAACGAGCTTAGGTTTGTTAGTGGCGAGATCAAAATTATAAACGAGCCCATCGCTTCCATTAAATATTAAGCTTTTGCCATCAGCCTGCCAGTTAGGTGCCTGGATCGAATAAGGAACCGTATAAATAATTTGGCGGTCTCCGGAAGCCACATCCATAATTTCAAGATTACTTCCTAATGTCATTTGAGTGCGATTATCCGCATCTCCCTTAAAAGGAACCGTAATTCTTACATCTCTGAAAACTCCTGTTTCAACCACATCGGCATTATGCGAGCCAACAAATAAACCGACATACACATCGTCTCCAAGATCAATATCAGAAATCTGTTCCACTACGAAAGGCTCGCCATATACGGCCGCCCTCATGGTATATGTATTGCCCTTTCTTTCCAACTGAATAACATTGGCTTTGGTAAGCTTTGATTTAAGCTCCTCCGTTTGAGCGCCCGCAGTTCTTCTGAACTGAAGGGACGTTAAGCCATCACCGTGAACAACCGCATTCACATGGGGCGAATTTCCATCGAGGGTTTTGCGAACCATCCAGCCCACTTTGCGATGATAATTTACCCAGGTTCCCAGGAACTCAGCTTTTGTATAAAGTATGAAATCACCTTTCATTTTTTTCCATACAAATTGAAATTCATCATGATCGGCCCAGATGTTATAGCCTGCTCCTGAAATTACGTATTGTCCCGTCTGGGGAATGAAAGTTGCGGAGCCTGGTTTTACATTGGTACCAATATCTCCATGGCCGTCAAAAATACCAACTTTTTGCTGTGCTGTGCCTGCGAAGCCAGTCATGCATAGAATGATTAAGCGGAATACAATTCCCACGTATTTTTTTTTCATGTTATAGATTTTATTCAATTTTTTAAAGAGATACAAGCGAGGAGAAGCAAATAATTTTTAGAAACCTAATGCATAAAACTATCCATATCCTGCACCAAGATAAGGATAAACGCTAATCAATAATATATCATTTTGTAAACAATTATTGGTAACAGGCAGGTTAATACATCAATGATACGTGAGGTTATGTTTATGATTTATTCTAAAGAAAAACGTGAAATTTATGATTTCGTAATTCCCCCTGCCAAACCCCGCTGCGACGCCAAGCTGTAATAAACGAAATATTTCAAAGTGAGTGGGCTGGAAACTCGTGCGCTGAATACCGTAGAATACATTTAACCTTATCCATGCTAAAAAGAACGAAGTAAATGAAAAGAAAGCCATGATAAATAATAAAAGAACCAGCTAAAAATCTCGTGGAACCGGCATATATCCTCGTAGGGTCGGCAACAAATCGTCTGGCGGCGGCAACTATCCGAAGGGGAACCGCAACAAATCTCATGGAAGCGGCAAGAGATCTCCTGGAAGCGACAACAAATCGTTTGAAATCCTTATAAAACCTCGTGTAATCTGCATAAAATCTCGTGTAATCTTACCCCGTTCCAAATTATTTAGTAAAATGTATATGGAGGTTATAAAAATGAAATTAAAATTCACATACCTTTACTAAAAATATTAGTATTTATGAATGTAGAAGTATTGATAACAAAAATTTAAACCCTGTAGCTTGTGGCTTTCCCTCGCCTGCAATTGATTATATGGAAGATAGAATAAGCCTTGATAAAAAATATATAAAGCAATGAGTTGGGTATTAAGATAAGATCTACTGTAATAAAAAATATTGGTATTCCGGTAAGCGTGGGGATAGCTACTACTAAAACATTGGCAAAAATGGCTAACCGTTATGCCAAAAAAAACATAAGAACATAGGTGTGTATTTGGCAGGCAATGAGCAACAGGTAAATGAAATGCTTGAATATACAGAAGTCGCAGATATTTTCGGGATAGGGGGCAGCTATAGTAAATTGCTAAAAGATAAAGGCTTCCATACGGCAAAAGATGTTACTGCCATTCCGCCTGATTGGATGCGAACTAACATGAGCGTAGTCGGCCTGCGTTTATGGAATGAGCTAAGAGGCATACCATCTGTTGAATGGGAGTTTGAGGCAAAGGCAAAAAAGAATATTTGCACCAGCCG
>JALZAJ010000545.1 GCA_030948465.1 Bacteroidota bacterium | reverse complement strand
TAAGGCAGGCGAACGTGCCGATGATCGATACGATTATTGAAATAGCGGAAATGATCGCCAAACTATAATTTAATTTGTAAGCATGTTTTCCTGAAGAAACTTTTCCAGGTGTTCTTTTGATTCTATGCCTTATCAGTAATGAAATTAATAACCTCTGCAAGAAAGCATGGAACGCCACCTGTATTATAGTCTTCCCTCACGGTTGCCCACTGGCGTCACTTATGTAATGCCCCAATTTTCCAGCATTCATGTTTTAATCTTACTTGTTCTTAGTTCATATTGTTATTTTAGAAAAAGAAATGCAGGTTGCAAATAATGAATGCATCTCAATCAATCACCTTCGATTCTTTTAATTAAAGATTGTATTATTCCCAGGTTCCATTTTGCAAACCTTCCCCGCTGTACCACCAACCTGTTGTCTGCGTTATGCATAAGAAAATAATGAAAAACAAATTTTTCATTCGGGTCGTGCCACCCGATAATTTGGCCAAAGCGCAGGTCATTAAATACTAAGGTATCGTTCCATTTTTCTGCAGTATAAAAGCCTTTAGAAAAACGAATTAGTTTTTGCACCTCTTCATGATCATCTACTTTATTAAGGAATGAATCATTGCGTGAAAAAAAAATAAAGCTGATATTTTTCTTCTTATCGAATATCGAACGAAACCCAACATGGTAACCATTGTTATTTTCTAACACAACATACCAAAGCAAGTTGTTAAGTGGTGTTGGTGTAGTGAAGTAATTCGTGTAATAAATATTTTCCCGCTTCGCAATATCTTTTACTTCTTTATCAATCATCAACTTATTAATAACACAATAAAAAAGATAGGCTGAGCTTATAATAATTCCGAACCGCCACCAGAATTTTCTTTTGGGATTATTTCGTTTTAAAAACAACAAAGCAACAAAAGCGATCAACGGCCAAACAGTAAAAAAAGGATCAACAACAAAGATGGTATTGAAAGAAATGCGGTTATGGCTAAATGGCTCAAACCATCCTACTCCATAATTATTGAACGCATCAATAAAAATGTGTATGAATAGTTGCAGCGCAAAAAACAGGTACCATTTTTTTAAAGAAATATTATGAGGCCGGTGCCACCGCTCTGCTATCAATGACAGCAAAAGTGCCCCTAAAATTGCAAACATAATAGAATGCGTAAAGCCGCGATGTGCCAGCAAAGCATCTGCAGGTTTCATCCAGAAAGCAGCAACAAAATCTATATCAGGCAGGCTTTGCGCAAGCGCGCCCCATAGCATTGCTTTCCTGCCAATCTTCTTTCCAAAAAAAGCTTCGCCAATGCAGGCGCCAAGAGCAATATGGGTAAGTGAATCCATGATTTAAATATTCATAAAATCGGCCCTATCAACCTGAATAGTGATCCCTGAACTTTTTGCCACCCGCTTCGCTGCTGCCATTTCTCTAAGGTAATTTCTTCTGATAAAAGAAGGTCCGATTCAAAATGTTTTTTTAGTTCCATTGATTTTTCTTCATCAAAAATGAATGCATTTATTTCGGCATTTATATTAAAACTTCGTTCATCAAGATTAGCTGTGCCCATGGTGCAGATGCTTCCATCTATCACCATATATTTTGAATGTATCATTCCTTTTTTATATAGAAACACTTTTACATTATTTTCAAGTAAAGGCTGCACATAACTTAAACAAGCCCTTTGTACAAAGTACCCATCGAAGATTTTGGTAAAAGAATTTTTACATCAACACCGCTTTTTGCGGTAACACTTATTGCTTTCACTATCGCTTCGTTGGGAATAAAATAAGGTGTCGTTATCAAAACTTCGTTTACGGCGGCCGTTATCATGCTAAAATATGCATCCATAATTCCCGGCGCTTTGCTGGTAGCGCTGCTTCCCATTATGCTGATGCCTGTTTGGCTGGTGATATTGTGTTGTGGTAAATATTTTTGCAGCGGCGTTAATTCTTTACCTGTTGCAAAGCGCCAGTTGAGGTAAAAAAATACTTGAAAAGCGGAAACAGCATCGTCTTTAAGAACGCTATGCAAATCGGCCCAGTAATGTTTTGTATCCGGTGTATTTGAGGTAATAATCCGCAACGTTAATGCCACCAACAAATCCTGTTTTTCCATCAACTATTACAATCTTTCTGTGGTCGCGGTAATTTGATTTTATAAAATATTTTGGCGTCCACAGCTTCCTGAAAAATTCTATTTCAACGCCAGCATTTCTTAACTGCTTAATAGTCCTCCGCGAAATCTTACTGCCGAAGCCATCCAACAACAAATGTACTTCAACACCTTTAGCAGCTTGATTACACAAGATGTTTATTATTTTCTGTCCGATATTATCATTAGCATAAAAAATATAATATTCGATATGAATGTGGTGTTCTGCTTTTTCCAATGCTGCTAAAAGCACCGGGAACTTTTTTAAAAAGTCGCTTGTAAAAGCCTGGTCAATCTTTTCTTTGTCAATAAAAATTTTTTCTTTTCTTAAGTTGATACCGAAGAAGTAATAAACAAGTAAACCCTATGCCGGGCAGCACAA
>JALZAJ010000312.1 GCA_030948465.1 Bacteroidota bacterium | reverse complement strand
ATGGTAAGGAATTTAAGCTATGCTGCGTTTGAAGAATTCAAAGCGCTTCAAAAAGAGCTCGCCGGTAAAAAGGCTGATTATGATTTGCTTGATAAAAAATTTGAACATAGCAAAATCATCAATGCAGGATTAACAAGCAATATTCAACTATTTGAACAGGCGGCGGCCAAAAGAGAAATGGAAGTGAGTTCTTTAAATTTTAAGATTGATGGATTAAATGGTACCATTTCAAGATTGAATTTATTAAATTCAAAATATGAAATTACCGAAGAACAACGGCGCCGGAATTACGAAGACAGCATTGCCCGCCTCAATCAATTAAAGGACACATTAGAGAAAGAAATTAAAAGGTTGAGTGATGAACGATTGCATGAACAAAGAGAAGCATTCGACAAAATGAAGCGGCAATGGATTGAGCATGAAACATCGGTTGAGCAATCTTTAAAAATGATCTGTCAGAATAATTTTATCAGGTATATAGACAACGTGCCGTTTTATGGAAACCCTGACAATACGTTAGAAATCTGCGAAGAGTATGTAATATTTGATGCAAAATGTCCATCGAATGACGACCTGAATAATTTCCCTAAATACATAAAGGCACAAACGGAAACCGTTAAGAAATACGCGAACCAGGATAAGGTAAAAAAAGATATTTTTTTAGTGGTGCCCACCAATACAATTCATACGATTGCGCAACTCGTTTATAATATGGGTGAGTACAATGTATATGTGATTACAAAAGATGCACTGGAGCCTATAATTCTCTCTTTAAAACGAATAGAAGATTACGAATTTGTAAATCAATTAAGCCCTGAGGAAAGAGATAATATTTGCAGGGTGATCGGGAAATTTGCGCACACAACAAAAAGAAAAATTCAAATAGATCAGTTCTTTGCTGCAGAATTTTTAGAGCTTCTCGTGCGATGTAAAAATGATTTGCCGGATGACATCCTGAAGCAAGTGGTTGAATTCGAAAAAGCCGAAAGACTCAATCCGCCTTCTGAGAAAAAATCCAAACAGATACTGACCATGGAATTACAGGATAGACACGCATCGATAAATGCCGAGGCAGTAATGAGAAATGTAATTATTCCTTTAAATTTTGAAGAGATGAAAAACCTTGAATGATTAACAATAATCATTAAGGTAATTAATTTAAAAACCTTTTCGGAATAGAATTGAGATGTTCAACCCTGATATTTTTATAAAAAACTTCTGCGCCTTCGGACTGAATCTGGAATTTTCCATTTACTAACGGTATAGCCTGCCCGTTATCCATTTGGCTTGAATGATAAAGCACCATCATTACTTTTCCATTGATTACATGCACGCTGGTATCACCATGGCAATACAGGTCAAGCGTATTCCATTCTCCTGAGGTGTTTTCGGCATCGCCCTGTTTCTTACAATGCCGCCCAACCTTACTTGTGGCGCTAAAAGTATATAACTCGCCAGCCGTATTATAAACATATTGACTATCCCGGGCCTGAATGGCAGGAATATCCTGCATTCCCCCGGCTACGCCCCAATAATCTCCGCAATTCCCTTCTTCAATTTGAAATTCCTGTGAGCGCATCCAGGCTCCGTAATCAGCGCCCTGATCACCTACCGCAAAATAAAGCAAGCCGCTGTCCCTGTTTTTATTTTTCTTTTGGCCCCAGGTAAGTTTGCCCCATTTAAATTGTAATTGAAAATGAAAATCAGCATATTGCTTTAGCGTTGAAATGCCTCCCCAGCTTTCTCCTGAAATACGAATTACATTTTCGCCATTTTGTTTTACAATAGTAAAAACATGTTTTGGATCATTGTTTAATCCAACCGGAACATCACTCAATTTTTTCCCTGCATCGTCCAAAGGTGGCCCGATATAAGTATCCCAGCCTTTAAGATCTTTGCCATTATACAGCGCGACCCAATTATTTTTCTGCGCAAGCAGGTTTGTTGATTGTAAAAAGCACAGCATAATAACCAGGCATTGGGGGAAATATTTCATACAGCTTGTTTTATTAAAGTTAAACAGAAATCCATTTTTTGAAAAAATTATCGCAGAAAAAAAATCCCGTTAACCACGGGGTTTATACTCTTTACCTCATTTATAAACCGAAAAGGTGAACGCGGTGCCATCAATAAAAAGCCTGTAAGTGTCCAGGTTACCCATTTAATAAAAGCCTAAAATATAATTATCTTCTTGTGTGGCCGGGCTTTGGTCAACCAGGTTATTAGATCTATTATATACACCATTTTCAAATAGTCTGAGTGCCAAACATGGGAGGTTTTCTCAGGACGCCCCGGAATAAAAAAGCTCAAAGAAACTGTCTTCGTTTTATAAGTATTGTTAGAGTAGTGTTAAGTTAAGGCTGTTATAATGCAATGGACTTTTTACAAAGTCACTAAGCGCAATAAAGAAATTACTTTGTGGCCTTTGTGGGATATACGTCAAGACTTAACATGACAGTAGTTTATTTCTTTATAAAATCCTCCTGGCTTTTGATTGCGGAGTAAGTTTATCTTCATTATTGTTTTCTATTAAAACTATTCCCGGCTTTTTGCCTTTTCCAAAACTTCCTAATGTTTTATTCATTTGCAGTGCCATTGCGCCATTGAGCGTTGCCCATTTTAATAAATTTTCAGTTTTTATACAGGGACAATTTTTTGAAATGGTTTTCAATTCTTCTAATATAGAAAGTTCGTGATTCGATGCAAGACTGTCTGTTCCAATAACGATATGGGCGTTATTTTTCATCAGCATCAACACTGGCGGAAATGCATCTTCAATATATTTATTGGCATTCGGACAAAGGCAAAATGACAGGGTTTGTCTTAACGGCTTATGTTCATTTATAAAATCAATATCGTCTTGCTTAATAAATGTATTGTGAACCAGTATCACCGAATTTGCAGCCGAGAGGTGCTTGAAAAAGGATTGAATACTTGAAACACCCGGAGCTTTAAAAAATGAATTATCGATTCTCATATTTTCATACATGGAAAGAAGATCGCCTTTTCCTTTTAAGAAAAATTCTTCTTCAGCAAGAGTTTCCTGGTTGTGGATGGTTACAATTTTCCCCGAAAAATATGGGGTAATTTTTTCCCATAAAGGGGCAGAAACAGAGTAGGGCGCATGGGGAACTATCGAAGCCTTATACCCGTTGGCCAAATATTGATCATAAATCAATTTACTGCCTTCGAATCTTTCATTTGCAATTGCCGGGTTCCATCCGCTCACTTCAATATAATTATAATACAGAAGGGATGAATTTTTTTTTGAAGAAATGGCCAGTGTATTGTTACAAATATCGCCTACGGCTGCGATCCCGTTTTTGTACATTGCCTCAATCGCTTTTTCAATCGCTTCCACAATTTTTTCTTCATCCAGGTGCCGCTCTGTAACTACTTTATAAACAAAATCCGTAAGGCCGGTTTTCTCAGGAATTTTATTTTGAAGATGGGAAAGCTCAATATGGCAGTGGGTATTAATGAAGCCAGGGGATAAAATACCTTTCAATGTTTCGATGTCTTCCGACACTTGAGATTGATTTACAACGTCCTGAATATATCCTTCGGAATCTGTGACTAACACGAAATGACTGTCCAGTAAATCTGTACCTGTAAATAGATAATCAGCCCTAAATTTTCGATATACCATGTAAAAGTTTATAAGTTAATTTTGCAACCCTGCGAAGGTATAGGTTGTTCATTTTATCTATCGCGTTGACATGCCAGATTTAAGCAGGCTTTTAAATAATAAATTATGCTGGACAAACTTGAAGCAATCAAGGCAAGATTTGATGAACTTGGGGTAGCGCTTTCCAATCCTGAAATTGTAAACGACAATAAAAAATACCGGCAACTTAGCAAGGAATACCGCGATCTGGAGAAGATCGTAAACGTAAGAAATAGCTACGCGAAAGTAATAGACGATATAGAGTTTAATAAAGAAATGCTAAACAGCGACGATGAAGAAATGCGAGATCTTGCCAAAGAAGAATTTCCCGGCCTGCTGCAAAAAAAAGAAGCATTTGAAAAGGAGATCAGGAATATGCTGATTCCAAAAGATCCCCAGGATGAAAAGAACGCGATAATAGAAATAAGAGCGGGCACCGGCGGAGATGAGGCGTCTCTTTTTGCTGGCGACCTAATGAGAATGTACTTAAAATATTGCGAGAAGAGAGGTTGGAAAACAGCGTTGCTCAGCGAAAGCGAAGGCACGGTCGGCGGCTATAAAGAAGTGCAGATTGAGGTTACCGGCGAAGATGTATATGGAATCTTGAAATTTGAAAGCGGCGTTCATCGCGTGCAAAGGGTTCCTGATACGGAAGGCAGCGGCAGGGTGCACACCAGTGCGGCCACTGTGGCTGTAATGCCGGAGGCCGAAGAGGTAGACGTAGAAGTAAGGGAAAGTGACGTAAAAATGGAGACCGCGAGAAGCGGTGGGGCAGGCGGCCAGAACGTAAATAAGGTGGAGACAAAAGTCATGCTCACCCATTTACCAACAGGCATCGTAATTATTTGTCAGACGGAAAGGAGCCAGTTAGGCAACAGGGAGAAAGCAATGCAAATGCTTCGAACTAAATTATATGAAGAAGAAGTGCGGCGGCAGGAAGATGAAATTTCCCGGCATAGGAAGAGCCTGGTAAGCACAGGCGACCGCTCGGCGAAAATCAGAACGTATAATTTTCCTCAGGGGAGGGTTACCGACCACCGCATTGGATTGACGGTTTATAACCTTGATGATTTGTTAAACGGGGATCTTCAGGAATTTATTGATGCACTTCAGTTTGCTGAGAATTCTGAAAAACTTACTCAATGATGAAAAATTCTCAATGCAAAACGCATCGTCAGGGCTGCGTCATTAATGTTTAATTTTTATAAAATGGGTGGTTCTTATAAATTACTTAACAAAAATCTTTTTAATTTTGGCATGTGATTTGAAATATATCAATCATAAAAATTAAAAGTCAATTTTCTCATAAGCAGTTAGTTTTGGTAAACGGCCCTTGTTTCTACAGGGGCCTTTCTTTTTTATACAATTCCGCTTTACATAGACCACTTAACAAGTTAACAACATGGAATCAAACGTTCCTGCATATATCTTTGTGTTTATTGATGTAAAGTACTGGCAACATGTAATTTCTAAATCGTCATAGATACCGATGAACACCGAGCCTTCGCAAATATTTCAAACAAATAAACCAACACGATGGAAAAGCGTACAGTGGACCGCACGTGTGTTGGCCGTGATCGCTGTTTTCCTTTTTGTGGTACTCGGTATTGCTTTGTATAGCGGGTCTTTACCTAACATACCCAATATGGAGGCCAAGGCAAAAGAATATGAAACCAGCCTGGATCCTTCTAATCCCCTAACTTTAAAAAATGCCCAAAACGAAAAGTATAAAGGGTTTAAAGATTTTTTATTTAAAAAGCTGAAAGCCGATTCACTTAAGAAAATAAAAAATGGTACGCCTTCAAAAGCTAATTCACTTTCAGTAATAAGAGCCGCTTTTTACACTCCCTGGACAGGTAATACTTCTTATCCTGATCTGCAAAAAAATGCCGATAAACTGAACACTATTTTCCCCGAATGGTTTTTTATTGATACCGTAACGTACCGGCTTCAAACCCGGATCGACAGTGCAGGGCTTGCCCTCATGAAGCAGAAGCAATTGCGCATTATGCCTATCCTTTCTAATTTTAATTCGTCGTTAAAAAACTTTGATGGACGTCTTCTCCACAAAATATTAAGTGATGTGACACTCAGGGATCGGTTCATTCAGCAGATTGTTGATACACTCATTAATTACCAGTTAAGCGGCATTAACATAGACTTCGAAGAGCTGATAGAAACCACCAATGGTCCACTTACTGAATTTCAGAAAAAATTATATGAAACACTTCACGCCAGAAATATGCTGGTAACGATGGATGTTGAACCTAAAAATAATGACTACGACTATAAAAAATTATCTGACTATAATGATTACATCGTTTTAATGGCTTACGATGAATTTAATAATTCAACCGGGCCAGGCCCTATAAGCTCACAGAAATGGATAGAAGATGCCATATCATGGGCGTCGGAAAAAATTGATCCTTCTAAAATAATTCTTGGTGTTGGCGGTTTTGGATATGATTGGGCCAATGAAAAATATGATGCCACCTACACCTATAATGATGCTATTAATAAAGCAAAGGCGCTTAATGCAAAAATTATTTATGATAATGACTCCTACAATCTTCATTTTAATTATGTGTCGGAAGAGATGGTGGATTCAGAGGTAGACAAAACAAATCATGAAGTATGGTTTACCGATGCAGCCACTACCTTTAATGTGTTGCGTTTTAGTGATGAATTTCCCGTGGCCGGCACTGCATTGTGGCGATTGGGGAGCGAGGACCAGCGAATATGGAAATACTATAACCGTAGCCTGAGTAATATTTCTTTACAGCAACGTCCCTTTAATTTCGATTCACTTAAAACAATCCCTGTCATTTTAAATAATGTAGGGTTCGAGGGAGAAGGGGAAGTGCTGGATATTATATTTTCACCTCAACCGGGAAAAATTAATCTGGAAATAGACAGCGCAGATCAATTGATTGCTGAACAAAATTATATTCAGCTTCCTTCAGGATACGTGATAAGAAAGTTCGCTGAAGATACCACGGTAGGCAAAGGACATAAACTAATTCTCACTTTTGACGATGGGCCCAGTGCACAATGGACTCCTAAAATTCTGGACATCCTGGAGCGGGAAAAAGTTCCTGCCACATTCTTTGTAGTCGGTATACAGGCAGAACAAAATATTCCCATTTTACAGCGAATTTACCGGGACGGGTTCGAGATCGGAAACCATACGTTTACCCATCATAATATTGCGGACATGAGCATGCAGCGGGCAGGGCTCGAGATGAAGCTCACCCGCCTTCTTATTGAAAGTATAACAGGCCATTCCACTATTTTATTCAGAGCGCCCTACAATGCCGACTCGCAACCACAAACCTTTGAAGAACTTGCTCCTATACAAAGAAGCCGCAGCGAAAATTATTTAACCATCAATGAAAGTATTGATCCTAACGACTGGGCGCCTGGTGTAAGTGCCGACAGCATTTTTCAAAGAGTGGTCAAGCAGGTAAACGATGGAAATGCAAGTATCATTTTATTACATGATGCCGGTGGAGACACAAGGCAAGCCACCGTGGATGCACTTCCCAGGATCATTGATTATTTTAAAAAACAGGGATATAAGTTTACTACGGTCGCTGATCTTATGGGGAAAACAAAAAATGAAGTGATGCCTGAAGTAGCATCTTCCCGTGATAGCTGGACCCGGAAATTTAATTTTTTCCTTGCTGAAGCAGGATACTGGAGCGGCCAGATTTTATTTTCACTTTTTATAATAGGAATTTTATTATCAGTTGGGCGCATCGTACTCATGGCGGTATTAGCAAGCATTCAAAAAAGCAAAGAAGGCTCATCCGATCCCAAAAGAATGTCGGGAATACTCGCTGCTAATAAAAGCGATTGGCCATTGGTAAGTATTATTATTCCGGCTTACAATGAAGAGGTGAATGCCATCCGTACCGTAAACAGCTTGCTGGCACAGGATTATCCAAATCTTGAAATAATTTTTGTAGATGACGGAAGCAAAGATAAAACCTATACAAAAGTGGGTGAGCATTTTTTAGAAAATGCCAAAGTGCAGGTTTACACAAAATCAAACGGAGGAAAAGCATCGGCATTGAATTTTGGCATTCAAAAATCAAAAGCTGATTTTGTAGTATGCATAGACGCAGATACGCAATTGAAAACAGATGCGGTGACCGAGCTGATGAAAAAATTTGAGAATGAAAATGTTGGCGCTGTTGCCGGCAATGTCAAAGTAGGCAACCAGGTAAATATGATTACGCGGTGGCAAAGCATCGAGTATATCACTTCCCAAAACTTTGACCGCCGCGCCTTTGATCTTTTAGATTGCATAACGGTTGTTCCCGGCGCTATTGGAGCTTTCAAAAAAGATGCAATACTGGTATCCGGCGGATTTACTACCGATACACTGGCCGAAGATTGCGACCTCACTATGCGCCTTCACCGGAATGACTACCAGGTAAGAAATTGCACAACGGCGATATCTTATACCGAAGCGCCCGAAACTTTCCGGCAATTTTTAAAGCAACGTTTTAGATGGAGCTTTGGTGTGATACAATGTTTTTGGAAACACCGGGATACGGTCTTTAATCCAAAATATAAAAATTTTGGAATGGTAGCAATGCCGAATATCCTGGTTTATCAAATGATCTTACCGATTCTTGCGCCGTTGGCAGACTTGATTTTGGTGCTAAGCCTGCTTGCCGCATCGTTTGGAATCGTAGTGGCAAGTATTCCTCACATTATCCTGTATTATATTATTTTCAGCTTTATTGATATTGCCGGAGCTGCTCTCGCTTTTGCTTACGAAAAAGAAAATCACTTAAAGCTTTTATGGATGATTCCGCAGCGGTTGATATACCGTCAACTGATGTACTATATTCTTATCAAGTCATTTAATAAAGCTATAAAAGGAGAACTGCAGGGCTGGGGGGTACTGAAACGTACCGGCAGTGTGAAGGATGTAGCGGTGGCGAAGTAATTTTGTGTTTTTATCAGTCAAAATTATTCGCTCATTGGTCCTTTTGTTGCAAAGTATTTCTTTTTAGTTTTGTAAATTACCAACCTTTCACATAACTATTTATCACCTGCTTATGACCTTTCAAAACAAAACAGTTTTCATAACCGGGGCATCCCGGGGCATTGGGAAAGCTATCGCTTTAAGACTCGCAGGCGAAGGCGCAAATATTATTATCGCTGCAAAATCAATTGAAGAAAATCTCAAATTAGGAGGAACGATCTTCAGCGCCGCAAAAGAAATAGAAGAGGCTGGGGGAAAAGCATTACCGGTAGCCTGCGATATACGCTTTGAAGATCAGATACAAAATGCTGTAGATAGCGCTGTCGCTGCATTTGGGGGCATCGATATTTTAATAAACAATGCTTCTGCCATCTCCTTATTTAAAATGGAACAAACAGAAAATAAAGCATTTAGTCTCATGCATGATATAAATGTAAAAGGAACTTTTTTTGTAAGTAAGGCGTGTATTCCACACTTAAAAAACGGAAGTAATCCTCACATTTTAAATCTTTCTCCTCCTATAAATTTGGATCGCAAATGGTTTGCTAACCATCTTGCTTACACGATGAGCAAATATGACATGACCATGATCGC
>JALZAJ010000299.1 GCA_030948465.1 Bacteroidota bacterium | reverse complement strand
CGTATTTTAAGTTTCTGAAGCTACCTTTGCGAAAATTTTTTCTGTTATAATGGTTTACTTAACGAGGATAGAACATTTTAATGCTGCACATAAACTTTATAATCCTGCGTGGACAAAGGAGCGCAATGAAATTGTTTTTGGCAAGTGTGCCAACGAAAACTGGCACGGTCATAATTATGAATTATTTGTAACTATCAAAGGTGAAATCGTGGAAGACACCGGGTTTCTTTTTGATGTAAAAATTTTGAGTATTCTTATAAAACAGTTTGTTCTTGACAAACTGGATCATAAAAATTTAAATGTCGATGTTGAATTTTTGAAAGATAAAATGTGTACCACGGAAAACCTGGCGATAGCAATCTGGAAACAATTGGAGCCCCATTTGCCCCAACCGGTTAAATTACATTGTATAAAACTTTATGAAACTCCGCGGATCTTTGTGGAATATTTTGGTAACTGATTTTTATTATTTTTTATTTTTAAACTATGAATAAAAAAGTGTCGGTTTACAGGAAGGAACATTTTAATGCCGCCCACCGATTGCACAATGCTGCGTGGGATGAGAAAAAAAATGATGCCGTTTTTGGAAAATGTAATAATCCCTCTTATCATGGCCACAACTATGAGATGGAAGTAAAAGTGACTGGAGTTCCTGATCCTGAAACGGGATATGTAATTGACCTGAAAATGCTTAGCGATTTAATTAACGAACTTATTATTGAGAAGCTTGATCATAAAAATCTTAATCTTGATATACCGGAGTTTACTAAACTAAACCCAACGGCCGAAAATATTGTTATAGTCATTTACGACATCCTGCGGGAGAAGATTAATAAAGATCTTGACCTGCAGGTGCGTTTATACGAAACACCGCGCAATTTTGCAGAATATCCTGCAGCTTAATAACACTAAAAAAAAATTACATGGCATATAGAAAGACAGAAGAATATGATGCAGACGTTACACAGGGATTGATTAAAAGCTATACGGATGCTATAAGACTTATTGGCGAGGATCCTAAAAGAGAAGGCTTGTTAAAAACCCCGGAGAGGCTTGCGAAAGCTATGCAGTATTCCACGCAGGGTTATGGAATGGATGCAAAGGAAATTTTAAATTCGGCGAAATTTCATGAGGAAATAAGTGAAATGATCGTAGTGAAAGATATCGAATTGTACAGCATGTGTGAGCATCACATGTTGCCTTTTTTTGGAAGAGCTCACATTGCTTATATTCCCAATGGCTGGATTACAGGATTGAGTAAAATTGCCCGTGTGGTAGATGTTTTCGCCAAACGTTTACAGGTGCAGGAACGCCTCACTACTCAAATTCTTGATGCGATACAGGAAACGCTTAATCCTTTAGGTGTGGCAGTTGTGATAGAAGCGGCGCACTTATGCATGATGATGCGTGGTGTTCAAAAACAAAATTCAGTTACCACGACGTCTGCGTTTTGCGGCGAATTTGAAAAGCAACCAACCAGGAATGAATTCATAAGTCTTATACAGGCAGATCTTATAAGAAGAAGGTAAATAAATTTTCACGATGAAGCACGCTTACATTTTCCCGGGACAAGGATCACAATTTAGTGGAATGGGCAAGGCGCTGTATGAAGATCATGCATCTGCCAGGGCTCTATTTGAAACTGCGAATGATTTGCTAGGCTTTAGAATTTCTGATATTATGTTCACGGGCAGCGCTGAAGAACTAAAGCAAACCAACGTTACTCAACCAGCGATATTTCTTCATTCAGTAATTGCCTTTAAAACGTTGGCCACTTCATCTCCGGACATGGTAGCAGGTCATTCGCTTGGCGAATTTTCGGCGCTTGTTGCCAATGGATGTCTTCAATTTGAGGATGCGTTGCAACTTGTTTCGGTAAGAGCAAAAGCAATGCAAAAGGCTTGTGAAATAAATCCATCATCAATGGCTGCCATAATTGGCCTCCCCGACGCAAAGGTGGAAGAAATCTGTGCCGGGATAACAGATGAAATTGTAGTGGCTGCAAATTATAATTGCCCCGGCCAAATTGTAATTTCCGGCAGTACCAAGGGAATAGAGAATGCATGCATCATTTTAAAAGAGGCTGGGGCCAAACGTGCATTAATGCTGCCGGTGGGTGGCGCCTTTCATTCTCCGCTGATGCAGCCTGCCAGAGAGGAACTGGCAAATGCTATTGGTGAAACAAAATTTAAAGAACCGTTATGTGCTGTGTACCAAAATGTAATTGCTGAAGCGGTATTAGATCCAAACGAAATAAAAAGCAATTTAATTGCGCAGCTAACCGGTCCCGTTAGGTGGACGCAGTCGGTGGAAAATATGATCAGGGATGGCGCCACCCATTTTACAGAAGCCGGTCCAGGAAAAGTGCTTCAAGGTCTTGTGATGAAGATTAATAAAGATATGATCGTTGACGGACTTGGATAGGCAACGCCGGCTGTCCTTACATCCTTGCCAGCATGGGATGCACTTCATACTTGTTTATTGCGGAGGCAGGATCTTTTGAAGTTATATCAGCCACCCGAGTTTCATCATCAACTTTAATAATTCCGAGGCCGTACGTTCCTTTTGGGTCGAGCACCGGTCCATAAACAATTGCAATGCCTTGCTGCAACAGGTTACTCCAATAAGCTACATGTTGTTCCATAACCGATCTCTCTTCACTTGTCATATCGTGGGCAAAAGACGGCCGCCCTGGAATTAATTTTAAGGCAAAAAACTTACTTTCAATTTTCTTTTGTTTTCTTAAAATTAGTTAATAAACCACTTTCTTTTTTTTATAAAAATTCCGAAGGCTGGCTTGCCTTCGGAATAAAATATTAAGTCACAATATATTTTTACATCTTCAAAACCTTTCCGCTGCCGGCAACCTTACTGTTTATATTTTGGGCGGTTCCTTTATAAA
>JALZAJ010000385.1 GCA_030948465.1 Bacteroidota bacterium | reverse complement strand
CCCTTGCTCCCATTAAGCTGAACTGGAGCGTTCGTGGGATAGGCGTAGCAGTTAGTGTGAGAGAATCCACCGTTGTGCGTATCAATTTTAATTTTTCTTTTGCAGCTACGCCAAACTTTTGTTCTTCGTCTATGATCATTATTCCCAGGTCTTTGAACTTTACATCTTTGCTCAAAAGAGCATGGGTGCCAATGATGATATCGACCTTTCCTTCTTCTAAATTTTTTAAAGTTTCCTTTTTTTCTTTTGAAGTCTTAAAACGGTTTATATAATCGACGGTTACCGGAAAATCGATTAATCGTTCACTAAAAGTTTTAAAATGCTGGTAAGCCAAGATAGTTGTCGGAACCAGTACAGCGGCCTGTTTCCCATCGAGACAAGTCTTAAATGCAGCTCTGATCGCTACTTCTGTTTTGCCAAAACCAACATCTCCGCAAACAAGCCGGTCCATTGGAGATTCCTTTTCCATATCATTCTTCACATCTGTTACCGCCTTACTTTGATCGGGCGTGTCTTCATAGACGAACGAGGCTTCGAGCTCCGTCTGCATATAATTATCGGGAGAGTGTGCAAAGCCTTTCTGACTCTTGCGTTGGGCATATAATTTTATAAGGTCGGTAGCAATATCTTTTACCTGTTTTTTAGTCTTTTCTTTTAGTTTGTTCCAAACGTCACTTCCCAGCTTATTCATTTTTGGAACGGTTCCTTCCTTGCCACTGTACTTGCTTATTTTATGAAGAGAGGAAATATTTACATACAGGAGATCTTTGTCTTTATATACTATCCGTACAGCTTCCTGAATTCTTCCATTAGATTCTCCGTCAGGAGTTCTATGAACAATTTTTTCCAGGCCGCTGAATACACCCACACCATGATCAATGTGTGTTACATAATCTCCCGGTTGCAATTCACGAAGTGTTTTTAAAGTGAGCGCTTTGTTTTTGCTGAAAGCTTGTTTCACCTTGTATTTATGGTACCGGTGAAAGATCTGGTGATCAGTATAACAAACCAACTTCAGGTCATTATCTATAAAACCTTCATGGATCGAAGTAGGTATAGGCGTAAAATTAATTTCCGCATTTAAATCGCTGAATATACTGTGGAGGCGCTCTAACTGTTTGGGATTTTCCGCGAATATAAAAATGTTGTATTTCTGCGATTCGAATTTCCTGAGGTTTTCGATCAACAGTTTGAATTGCCGGTTGAATGCCGGTTGAGGCGCGATTGAAAAATTCAAAAGCCGGCCATTGTTGTTCTCCTTTTTTTTATCTGCAAAATATGATTTACTTCCAAACTCCACAATATGCCTTTCTATCATTTGTTCCTCTAAAAGGCCGGCATTAATAAAATCGTTTTTTGATACAGTTTGCTTTTCATTTAATACATCGTCCTCTGTTACCTGTTGTCGCCCGGCGTTAATTGGCTGGAATTCGAGGAATAACTCCAGGTCTTCCTGTTGTTGCTCTATTTTTTCTTTGATAAATTCCCAGTCTTCCGTCCAGATGACCGTATTCTCCGGCAAATAATTGAATAAGGAAATCTTTTCTCCACTTGTAAATTGGGTGTCAATATTTGGGATAATATTTACCTGTAAAATTTTTCGCTCGCTCAATTGAGTTTCCGGATCAAAAATCCGGATGCTGTCAATATCATTTCCAAATAATTCAATGCGATACGGCTTCTCATTTCCAAAGGAATAAATATCAAGAATGCCTCCACGCACGGCAAATTGGCCCGGTTCATATACGAAGTCAGTCCGCACAAAACCATGATTCACAAAACGGGAAAGAAGCCCATCCACATTGATAGTTTCTCCCTGTTTAAAAGAAATTATATTTTCCCGGAGCGTTTTCGATAACACCACCTTTTCAAAAATAGCTTCAGGGTAGGTTACGATTATTTTTCGATTGCCGCCATTACTGAGTTTTGTAAGAGCTTCAGTACGCAACATCACATGACTGCTATTAAGCAGGCTGTAATTTTTTTTATTCTTAAATGAAGAAGGAAAATAAAATAGGTCCAGTGCCTTTGTAATATTCTCGACAGTGTTATGAAAATAAGCGGCTTCTTCGGCATCTCTTAGTATAACAACATGATTGAGCTGTGAAGTAATAGAATGATTAAAAACGGCAGAAATAATAAACTGTGAAGAGCTGCCATTGAGGCCGGAAAGTTGTATGTGCTGCGGTTTAGACAAAACCATCTTATCCGCAATTAAAAAAATGCGGGGATCTTTATCATACATATTCATCAACACATCAAGATTCATTCATCGGCTTTTCTTCAGCGGTGCAAAGGTAGTATTTGATTTCAGAAATGAATACCTGGTCGTACTTATTTTAGGTTAAAAAAGGATGGTTATAATTTTTAATTTTTCGTTCGACATTACATTTGTATTTTACCCAAAATTTATTTGAATGGCATTAGAACCCTGGCGTACGGGAACGGTTATACTCATTGAAGATGAAACGTATAACACCAGGCGCTTTTTCATCCAGGTTAATGAGCTGGAAACGTTTGACTTTAAACCCGGGCAATTTGTAACGCTTGATCTTCCGATACACGAGAAAAAAAATAAAAGATGGCGCAGTTATTCCATTGCAAGCTGGCCTGATGGAACCAACGT
>JALZAJ010000374.1 GCA_030948465.1 Bacteroidota bacterium | reverse complement strand
ACCGTACAACACATTCTCTTACTAATCCCGTTGTAGTTATTGCATCCCTGAATGGGAGTAACGACCACAATTCTGGCAGGTTAACTATTGGAAATGTAAGTGGAACACCTTATCTCTTTTACACGATCGGCGATATGGGAGCCGGACAGTTTAATAATATTAGCCGCCCCAACAACGCTCAGTCCAGGGATACCTTAGAAGGGAAAGTATTACGGTTCAACCTGGAACCGGATGGCGATGCAGGCGCGCTGGATCAGTGGATACCTGATGATAATCCATATACCGATGCAAATTCAAAAGTCACCGCAGTCTGGAGTTGGGGGCATAGAAATGCACAGGGTCTCGCATTTGGCTCAAACGGTTTCCTATATCAAAGTGAGCAACAGGATAAGACCGATGATGAAGTAAATATTATTAATATGGGAACCAACTATGGCTGGCCTTTATTATCTGGATATTGCGATGGAAATTATAACGGATTAAAATTGGCTAACCAGACTGTTGTGAGTGAACAAACTAATTGTGCGGCTCTATCGTCAAAAGATCCGATCTATACTCTTTTCACCGATCCTAATCCCGGGGCCCTGGATGGGAACTATTTAAACTGGCCAACAGTAGCTGCTTCGAGCATCGACGTTTATGAAAAAAACGTAATTCCTAACTGGAACCGTTCTTTATTGGTAACCTCGTTAAAAGCAGGGCAGATTTACCGGCTGCATCTTAATGCCGCAGGAACAATTGTTACAGATAGTTCCACAGTGCCTGCTATGAGAAACCAGGGTAGATACAGGGATATTTGTATATCACCCGATGGGTTAAAGATCTACGCCGCTTGTGATATTTCAGGGCAAACCAGTGGCCCGACGGGCTCTTATAATGGCGGTGGAACTCCGCCTCCGCACGCAGGCCGGATCCTTGAATTCACTTACACCGGTTCCGTGCTGTCTGTTACTCCTGACTCACTGTTTACGTATTCAAGAAACACTTCTGTAAAGGTTTCCCCGAACCCCGCCAGTTCTATTTTACATATAAAAAGTATAAGCAATGCAAGCAAACCGTTGCATTATAAAATCTATGATGCTACAGGAAAGCCGGTTTTAAATGGCAGCAGTATTAATAATGATTTTTCAATAGATATTAAAAAACTCAGAGCTGGAATTTATATTTTCAAATTATACAACGCTTACAATATAAACTTGTCCACTAAAAAAATAGTGGTTAACTAAAACCGGGTTTTTGTAGCAAACATGTGAGAAAAATAAAGAGGCATAAGAAAATCAACCTTGATTTTCTTATGCCTTTCTATTTTAGAATTTGCAGATGCCTAAATGTTATTCAATTTCGCCAACCATATCTTTCGGTACTACCCATGCATCGAATTGTTCAGGAGTTACATAGCCTAGTTTTACTGCCATTTCTTTCAATGTAGTATTTTCTTTGTGAGCCTTCTGCGCTATTTCCGCAGCTTTATAATACCCGATTTTTGTATTTAACGCAGTTACCAGCATTAACGAATTATCAACATGCTTTTTAATATTCGTTTCTATGGGTTTAATTCCTTTTGCGCATTTTTCATTAAAACTATTACAGCCATCACCTAAGAGCCTTGCGCTGTGCAAAAAATTATATATCATCATGGGCTTAAAAACATTTAGCTCAAAATGACCTGTAGCTCCGCCTATACTTAATGCCACGTCGTTTCCCATTACCTGTGCGGAAATCATAGTGAGTGCCTCACACTGAGTGGGATTTACTTTTCCAGGCATGATGGAAGATCCGGGTTCGTTGTCGGGAATATGAATTTCGCCAATGCCGCTCCGCGGTCCCGACGACAGCATCCTGATATCATTTGCTATTTTCATAAGGCTTACAGCGACCGTTTTTAAAGCGCCATGTGTTTCTACAATTGCATCATGTGCAGCAAGGGACTCAAATTTATTCTCCGCAGTTTTAAATGGAAGGCCTGTAAGTTCCGCAATAATTTCAGCGACATTTTTTGAATAATCCGGTGGTGTATTTATCCCGGTTCCTACCGCTGTGCCGCCGAGTGCCAGTTCACTTAAATGTACCATCGTATTTTTAACAGCCTTCAATCCATGATCTAACTGTGAAGCATAGCCGCTAAACTCCTGCCCAAGGGTGAGAGGTGTCGCATCCATAAAATGCGTCCGTCCTATTTTCACTATATGCATGAATTCTTTTGCTTTGGCAGCTAATGTATTTTTAAGATTTTCGATGGCCGGTAAGGTGAGATCATTCAAAATTTTATATGCCGCAATATGCATGGCTGTTGGAAATGTGTCGTTACTGGATTGTGATTTATTTACGTCATCGTTTGGATGCAATATTTTTTCTTTATCAGACAGTTTACCTCCATTTAATACATGGGCTCTGTATGCAATCACTTCGTTTACATTCATATTACTTTGCGTACCGCTCCCTGTTTGCCACACCACCAGTGGAAATTCATTATTCAATTTTCCTTCCAATATTTCATCGCAAACTTTGCTTATCAGTTCACATTTTTCCTTTGACAAAATCCCTGCGTCAAGATTCGTAATGGCTGCCGCTTTTTTTAAGTAAGCAAACGCCTGAATTATTTCTTTGGGCATTTTATTAATGTCCTGAGCAATCTGAAAGTTTTCGATACTTCTTTGTGTTTGTGCCCCGTAATACGCCGCTGACGGAACTTTCACTTCACCCATCGTATCTTTTTCAATTCTTGTATCCATAATATTTATTTATACTTTATTACTAAAAAGGACGTTCATGATCTATAGCAAATTTAATTTTTAAAAGTGAAGCGTGTTTGCAAAAATTATTCTTTTTAATGAGACTTGCTGTTTGTAAAAAATATCCCGGATTAATACTTGTTCCTTTTCTATATTGTATTTTTAAGCTATACGGTTTTAGTCTGACTTAGACGAATTCAACATTTAAAAGATAAATTTCAAACGCCTTGAAAATTGTTACTTTTTTACTTGTATTTGCCTTTGGCGTTTTTGTTTTTTATTTGGCTACACATACAATCCGGGAGAATGTTCAGCAAGAAAGCAAGATACAAACAAAGGATAGCCAACGGGAGAAAATTGATACACCTGTTAGCGATAAAATTAATTCACTGAAAATTAATGACAGTTTATTTACAACGGTTTT
>JALZAJ010000356.1 GCA_030948465.1 Bacteroidota bacterium | reverse complement strand
GCCATGCCTTTTTCCTGGGTATATCTTTTTGCCGCAACCGCGCATTCATCGTATGTGTCTCCTATCAATTTTACTTCAATGTAATCTTCGCCAAACATTTTGGTTTGATTTACTTTTTGATTGGGCGTGATCACCGGCATAAAAACTACGCCTTTAGTGGTTAACTGCCTGCAGGAATAAGCGAAGCCTTGTGCATGGTTTCCGGCGCTGGCGCACACTACGCCACGTTCCAATTGTTCCTTTGGCAGGCTGCTCATCATATTGTATGCTCCTCTTAACTTGTAAGAGCGAACGATCTGCAGGTCTTCTCTTTTCAAAAAAATATTACAATTATATTTCTTCGAAAGATTATGATTGTACATCAGCGGTGTACGATTTACTATTTTTTTCAAACGCTTTGCAGCGGCTGAAAAGTCGAGTCCCCATTTTTTACAATAGGGCTGTGCTATTTTTTTTGTGCTGGATATTGTACCGATCATTGATAAAAAAATTAATTAGATAACGCCTTCCGGTTTTGTTGATTTTTTTCCGGCTTCGTCTTTGGCCGGTTGGTTTTCAGGACGCAAACTTCTTACCGTTTTACCTGCCTGCCACATTTCACTATCTGCTAATTCTTTTAATTCTACTTCCAGCTTTTCCCTGTAATCGGGCTTGCTGTTGCTTTCTATAGATTTTGCCGCTTCTTTGCCTGTTGCTACGCTATTATATAATTCGTTGAAAACAGGCAGTGTCGCATCTCTAAATTTTTTCCACCAATCCAATGCACCACGCTGCGCTGTTGTGGAGCAATTGGCATACATCCAATCCATTCCATTTTCCGCAACTAACGGCATTAATGATTGTGTAAGTTCTTCCACCGTTTCATTGAATGCTTCCGAAGGTGAATGTCCATTTTTTCTAAGCACTTCAAACTGCGCCGCAAAAATTCCTTGTATCGCTCCCATCAATGTTCCTCTTTCACCGGTAAGGTCACTAAATACTTCTTTCTTAAAATCTGTTTCAAATAAATATCCTGAACCAATGGCAATGCCTAAGGCAACCACTCTTTCAAATGCTTTACCCGTTGCATCCTGGAATATGGCATAACTGCTATTTAACCCGCGGCCTTGTAAAAACATTCTTCTTAAAGAAGTGCCGGAGCCTTTGGGCGCCACTAAAAATACGTCCACATCTTTAGGTGGAACTATTCCCGTTTGATCAAGATAGGTAATACCAAAGCCATGAGAAAAATACAAAGCTTTGCCAGGGGTCAAATGTTTTTTAACCGTTGGCCACATAGCGATCTGTGCTGCGTCACTTAATAAATAACAAATGATCGTTCCTTTTTCCAGGGCCGTCTCTATGTCAAATAAGGTTTTGCCCTCAACAAAACCATCTCTCACTGCTTTGTCCCAACTTTTGGAATTTTTACGTTGGCCAACTATTACGTTGATACCATTTTCCTTCTGATTAAGCGCCTGGCCCGGGCCTTGTACGCCGTAGCCAATCACTGCCACTACTTCATCTTTAAGAACGTCCTGCGCTTTTGCAAGTGGAAATTCATCACGAGTAACAACGTTTTCTTCGGTTCCGCCAAAATTTAATTTTGCCATTGTTTAATAGTTAATTGGTTTATTACTTGATACTTTGATACTTGATTTATTTTTCTTCATTGAAGGTTAGCCTGTTTCCAAACGGATCATACACCTCCATGCACCAGGTGCCATAAAATGTTTCTTCAAGGCCCGGGCGATTATATTTATATTTTTTTTTGATCAATTGTTCATGAAATTCTTTTAACCCCGTACATTCAATATACACTCTCGTTCCCGGCGTGGTATCTCCATGATGTTCGCTTAAATGCAATGTTATTCCCGGCGCCGATACCTGCATATAAACCGGCGTATTTTCTTCAAAGGTATGCTCCCACTCTATCTGAAAACCCAGCCAATCAATATAAAATTCTATTGCTTTTTTATAATCGAATATCCTAAGAATCGGTATAACTTTTTGAACTGTCATTCCATTTATTTTTCCATAAACATCCAGCGGTGGCCTTCTACATCAGCACACCGGTATCTCTTCCCGGGGAAGCCTTCTCCTATTTCGGATAAAATTTCGGCTCCGTTTTCTTTTGCTTTTTTAAAATGCGGCTCTACATCCTTTACATACACCAACAATCCATTCACAACCCAGGGCACGGAAAGCCATTTATCCATTTGTTTATAATTTTTCCGTTGCTTGTTGATACTCTCATAATCAGGCGTAGGTGTCGCAATCATTATTATGTTGTCATTAATTTTTAATTCGGCATGGGTTAACCGGCCATCTTCAATCATTCGCATTTCAATGTTTTCTTCAAACCCAAATGCACTCTTCAACCATTCAAGCGCCTCAATGCCATTTTCATAAGACAACATGGGAATTACATCCTGCATATACAGTTTATTTTTTATTTTACATACTGAATACTTCTTCCTGCTTATCCAAAAATTCATTTTCAATTACATCTTCGCCAGGATCTCTTCTTTCAAATTCTTTTACTTTTTCGTGAAAACCACTGCTTTCTTTTATTATAGCAACACGGGCGCTTCTTACAAATTCAATCAATCCATAAGGTTCAAGAAATGCAATCAATTTATCCGTTTCTTCACGATGCCCTGTAGTTTCAAAAACGATATAATCTTTACGTATGGCAACTGCCCGTGCACCAAATTCCCTGAGCAATCTTTCCACTTTTACTTTTTCCGTCACTGCATCCGTCGGCACTTTATACAAGGCCATCTCCTGCCAGATGATCTCTTCATTCGTGTTGTAATATGCCTTTAAAACATCCACTTGTTTTTCGATCTGCCGGGCAACTTTTTTTACCACATCTTCTGTTTCTTCGATAACAATATTAAAGCGATGTATGCCTTGCACTTCGGAAGGAGAAGTATTCAGGCTTTGAATATTTATTTTTCTGCGTGAAAAAATAATAGCAATACGATTCAATAAACCAATTTGGTTTTCAGTATAAACCGTTAGTGTGAATTCCTTTTTCATTTGTACTTTTTTAATATTTTTTCTGAAACCGGTTATCAGCAATCAATTTGCCAGATCGCTTATTCTGATGTTTTTCTTATTGCTCTTTTAAGTGCCATCGAGTAACCCAGATGTAAGCCCTCATGCATGCAGATATATTTCAGCACATCAGCGATATTGGTTAATTCAATTTGAAAACCTGTTTTGTAAGGCATAAAATTTTCAAACAAATTATTTTCAAAATCCTCGCTGAGTTCCTTTATCAACTTAACATCCTGATCTTTTAAAAACTCCAATTCATTTTCATCTAAAAACTTTTCGGGCTTGCTTCCTTTTGAATATTTAGAAATATTTGATCCCTCAATCTTCAAAGGAAGGCCGGAAAGTTTATAACAAAGAATTTGCTGGCTAACGATACAATGGCCAAAATTCCAAATAATATTATTACTAAAACCTTCAGGAATTTTATTTAAATCGTTTATAGATAAACTCTCCATTAATTGCTGAAAATTATTTCTTGTTACCCTGATAGTCTCTATACTCTTTTCCATAAAATTTCCAATCAATTATTTTAATCTTATCTCTGCAACACTGCATCCCTGCGGCACCATAGGGAACACATTGTTTTCTTTCCCTACCATTACTTCCAATAAATAGGATTTATCGTTTTGCAACATCTCAACAAGAGCTCCTTTTAATTTATCTCTTTCTGAAACCCTTTGTCCATCTATATTATACGCCTTTGCCAAGGCAACAAAATCGGGGCTTTTTATATCAGTGAATGAATAACGTCTTTCATGAAATAACTCCTGCCACTGGCGAACCATGCCGAGAAATTCATTATTGAGGATTATAATTTTTACACCAATATCGTTCTGCATAATAGTGCCTAATTCCTGTAGAGTCATTTGAAAACCGCCATCACCAATTATGGCTACAACGGTGCGCTTAGGTGCACCATATTTAGCACCTATGGCAGCGGGCAACGCAAATCCCATAGTGCCCAGGCCGCCGGAGGTGATATTGCTTTTTGATTGATTAAATTTTGCATAGCGGCAAGCTACCATCTGGTGCTGGCCCACATCAGTAACAATAATCGCATCACCATTTGTCAATTCATTCAGCACGTTGATCACCTCGCCCATGGTAAGCTGTTCTGATGTTGGGTTCAATTCTTTTTCAATGCAGGTCTCGATTTCTATCTGTTTGTGTTCATTGAATACACCAATCCATTCAGGATAAGTTTTTTCTTCTACGAGTTTCGTAAGCATGGGTAACGTTTCTTTACAATCTCCCCACACAGGTACGGTGCTTTTTACATTCTTATCAATTTCTGAGGGATCAATATCCAGGTGAATTACTTTCGCCTGCTTGGCATATTTATCCAGCCTTCCCGTTACGCGGTCATCGAAACGCATGCCCACAGCGATTAAAACATCGCAATCATTTG
>JALZAJ010000291.1 GCA_030948465.1 Bacteroidota bacterium | reverse complement strand
CCGCAAATAATTCTGGTTACAAGGGCAAAATTAAACGGGCTTTTTTATTTCACCATCCTGCTCTTTCTGCAACGATCCTGAACCGCCTGAAAGGTTACTTAACAAAAGAATTTTATATTATGTATTGCTTGTATATGGCTTCAGAGATATATACCAGATAATTAAAATAGATGAACAATCTATTAAAAGAAATGAAACAATAAATTTTATTATTGACATACCGAAGGTTCCGGTGTAGATGGCGCCGCGCCCTTATAAATAAAATTCTTAAAAACTTTTACTGTGATAAAAAGAACTGCACCAATAAAAATTCTAAACCCATTTTCAATTGCGACGTTTACATCCATTGTGATTGTTTTCTTTTGTTGTTTAATTCAGTCAGTGTATGCTCAAGACCTTATTCCCGATACAGTAATTGTTCAATCCGGTAACCTAACATTGAAGGCTTTATTATGGCATCCTGCAGGCAACGGTCCTTTTCCAACAATTATTTTTTGTCATGGAAGTTATGGAGGCGCTGATACTACAGATGATTTGAAACAAACATCAGTACTGGGTCCAGTATTTGCAAAAAAGGGTTACATTTTTCTTATTCTCTTTCGAAGAGGAGCTGGTCTTTCAGAAGGGCAAGGTGTGAACAGTTCAGTACTGATGTACAATGCATTTAAAGAAAAAGGACAAGAAGAACGCATACAAAGTACAAGAGCAACAACTTGAGACAGACCAATTGCAGGATATGATTTCAGGCATTGCATTTCTGCGAAGAAGAAGTAATGTGGATACAAATCGTATGGCGATAGTTGGCCATTCTTTTGGAGCATCGCTCGCTTTACTTGTTGCAGAACATGAACCTGATTTAAAAGCGGCAGTTGTTTTTTCACCGGCAGGCTATAGCTGGAATCTTTCTCCACAACTTCGTACACGATTAATAAGCGCCGCTAAAAATATAAAAGCGCCGGTAATGATTATTCATGCGCAAAACGATTACTCTGTAAATCCCGGTTATGCTTTGGATAGTGTGATGAATGAACTTCATAAACCGCATTTGCTAAAAATTTATCCGGAGTTTGGAAGCTCTGCAAGTAAGGGGCACAATATTATTTTTATGAATATTGAAACATGGGAGCCGGATGTTTTTAAATTTCTTGATGAAAGGCTAAAACCGTAATAATAGGCTTTGCAAATAATTGCTGCTACTGGTGAAAAAATATCTACGCTGCTTTTATTTGCTAATCCAAAAAAGGCCGGCCTTGATATTATTTTCAATCACTGCTTTTACATTCACAAGCAAGTCATGAAGAATCTCGTAGGTATTATTCTCAGCAACTAATACAATTACTTTTATAGGATATTTTTCAAGATTTTGTTGATAGGGTAAATTCCTGTCAAACGTTAGTAAAACTTCAAAGCCTTCTGAAACCATAAGAGATAATAGTTCTCCATTTTTCTTACTATGCCAGCCTTTTTCCCGCACAGTAAAAATTTCATGCTCCGGGAAATTCTGCTTAATTTTTTTGGGTAGGTTTTCATCAGGCAAAATTTTCATAGTAACTATACAGTTGAGGTGCAGATAAAAGTTTACTGGATAATTCTAAAACCTGTATTGCCTGCTGTTTTGTAACAGAAGGAAAATCTTCAATAAATTCATCAATCGTGATTCCGCTTTCAATATGCCAGAAAAGAGATTGCACCGGAACCCGCGTGTTTTTAAAAACAGGCGTTCCGCTTTGAATCTCTTTATCAACTGTAATCAAATCATTCAATTTCATAAATATTTCATTTGCCTGAGTATTAAAAATGCCAATACAAATTTATTTCTTTTAAAGTGTTTTCATTTCACATTTCTTCAGTTAATAACTTCGGTAAAATATCATCTTTTGAAAATGGCTCTGCGTGAGACCGTGCTCTCACCGGAAACATATATCACTTTTTTGCGTGAGATGCATTGCAAATTTCAATGCATCCATCACTCAAAAATGCGATTGATTTTGGAATAATCAGAACACAATTTTGAGAAAAACTTCTTATGCTATTCGCCTTTTATTTCCATTCAAACGATAAAGCCAACAATCTTCACTCAACATTCTTTGTTATGAAAAATAAATTTTTACAACTAAGTATTTAGCATTTAAGTATTTCAGCATTGTGTTTAATAACAACTATTTCCAGTAAATGCACAAAGCCGTATGCCAGTTGAGAATTTATTATTATTCTACAATAACAAAAGGCAAGTAATTGTAATTACAGTTTCGATTAAAGCAAAAACTTTACTTCGGAAAGTTCTTTGCCTATCTGCTGAACGCCCTGAAAAATCCGTTTGGTTTGGCTTGCGGAAGGTTTTTTTATGCCATTGGTATATTGCGCTAAAAGGCTTTGGCTCATACCTATTCTTTCGGAAAGCGCTTTCGCATTGATAACCTTATAAAAATCAAAGAAACTTTCAATGTCGTATTTAAACTGTATTTCATCAATGGTATAAGTGAAGCCCAAATCTTTAAAAGCAAGATTTATCGCATCCAAAACCATTTCTTTAAGTTCATCGAAAGTATCTCCCTGTGTGCCTATAAAAACTTCACCCACTTTGGCAGTGGCGCTATACCCGATATCCTCTTTAAGGATTGTCATTGTAACTTTTGGTTTTTTCATCTCTTTGTTGTTTTAATATCTGCCTCTTTTAATATTCCATTAAGCAATCCCTTTTTCACCTCTTTAGAAGAATGGAACGGCACAACTACTTTGCCATTTTTTGTAGGATGTACATTGTAATATGACTACCGCTTTGCCTTATCTCATACCAGCCGTCTTTCTTTAAGAGCTTTAATAGTTCACTGCTTTTCACTAAGGCGAAGATAATAAATTTATTACCATGCCAATGTGGGTTTTGCCCGGCATATATGCATCCGGGGCCTCTGAAGAAAGAGCACAATATGAAGCACAGGCATTACAGAATTTTAAAACCACTTTAAAAAGTATTTACCGATCAATGAAAGATGGCGCCATTGCCGTTCTTCAATTTGGGCACGAAGGACAAATCAAAAAATTATGGGATTTGATCCATGATATTTTTGGCGAACCTCCATTTAATCAATACAAGCACAAAGTAAACTTTCCGATCTATCATCCTTCTGTTGCAAATATTTATTCCTCTCTTAAAGAAGTTGGATTTGCAGAAAAAGATATAGATATCAAAGCCTTTCCTGAAGATTTAAAAGAAGCTACGGCATTAGATATAACTAATTTTTTCAGAGGATTTACTGAACCCGGAATCAGGCAGTCTTCACACAAAATAATGTGGATGCGTTTTACAAAAGAATAGAAAAGAAACTGAATGACATTGATATTAATGACTTCAGGAAGGATTTGCTCCGTAACACAATAATTAAGTTGAAAAAAGCCAGGTAATTTTTTTTTTAAGAGTAAAACACTGGTCTGCACCACGGCTACGTAAGATTTAAGTTTTAAATATAGCTTAGCCAATACTTTATTACACCGGAAGTTCAATGATAAACTCGGTACCTGCTCCCTGCTGCGTCTTTACTTTTAGTTCACCACCGTGTGCTTTTATTATATCATAACTCAATGATAAACCTAATCCGGTCCCCTGCCCGGCCGGTTTTGTCGTAAAGAATGGTTGAAAAATTTTATTCAAAACTTTTTCGGGTATGCCATTACCGTTATCTTTTACGGAAATGATAACCCCGCCTCCCGGCATAGATTTGGCGACTCTCGTTGTAACTGTCACTATCGGTTCGTATGCATTATTCCCCGGTGCCTGTCCCGGTACATTCGTTAGGGACTGGGAGTTCTTCTCTTTCTCCTGAACAGCATAAAATGCGTTATTGAACAAATTCAGCAACACCCTTCCGATATCCGGTGCAACTATATTAATTTTTCCTCCGGCCGTAGAAAGATCCTTATCGAAATCTGTTTGAAGTGTTGTGTTAAAGGATTTGTTCAAAGAATTCTTCGGATCTTTTGCTCTCATGCCCTGGTAGCTCAGCCGTAAATATTCATCTGCCAGGTTATTGATATTTGTCAGTTCCTTTTGCCCGGTACTTATTCGTGAATGTTGCAGCATCCCCTTCACGATGGCATCGGCACGTTTTCCATGGAAGATTATTTTTTGTGCATTTTCTTCAATATTGTTTGCAATAGAAATAGCTTCCTCTTTATTATTCGCGATCAGTTCATTCTTTATTTCTGCAATCAGTTCGGTGTTCATTTCGGAAAAATTATTTACAAAGTTCAAAGGATTTTGTATTTCATGCGCAATGCCTGCAGTCAGTTCTCCAAGTGAAGCCATCTTTTCACTTTGTATTAATTGCGCCTGGGCAGCCTTCAATTCTGATAGGGTGCTTTCCACTTTTTCTTTTTGCTGCTGCAATAAAACGTTTGTCTTTTGCCTGTGCCGGTTGTTGCGGAATTGAATCAAAGCAATAATTACTACAGCTAATACAACAATACCAAGAGCCGAGATAATAAAAAGCTGGCTATTCCTGACACGCCTTGCTTCGGCATCTTTCTTTTCCAGTTCAGATGCCTGGAGCGCTTTTTCTTTATTAAGTAATTGTATTTCTTTGTCCTTCACTTCGGCAAGCCTCTCTTTTTCCAGGGCCGCTATTTTCCGTTCGTTCTCTTCATTAAAAACCGAATCCTTATACTGCACAGATCGATGATAAAAACTTAAGGCAGCTTTGTAATTACCCTGCAAGGCTACCGTTTCTGAAAGTGAATTTGTAAACCGCATCATTAATGTAAGATTACCTGCTTTTTCACTTAACGACAATGCCTGGGAGTAATATTCATAAGCCTTTTCTAAAAGCATCGGCTTACTCATTTTTAAACTTCGAGGTATATTATATTGCTGAAGTCTATTTTTTGCGAGATTCAAATAAATATCGCCTATTCCACCTTTGCCGTAAGCAAGGGTACTTTTAATACCCAATTTTGTCGCAATCGCAATTCCTCTATTAAAAAAAATCATGGCTGAATCAAACTCCTTTCGCTCCATTAAAAAATTACCGCGGTTGTTATATATTCGTCCCAGTCCCGGGCCATCATTAATTTCTTCAAATAGTTTTATCGCCTGGAGATTGTATTCATTCACTTTTGTAAAGTCTCCCTGGTCTTCGTAAACGCTCGCCAAATTATCAAGCGCTGAACCAATCCCAAATTTGTCGTTTAATTTTTTTTGCAAGACAAGCGCCTTATTATAATTTTCAATTGCTTTAGGGTAATTCATAAGCCCGTAATAATTCGCTCCAATGTTATTGTAAATCCATGCGATGTTTGCCTCCAGCCCTGCCTGTTCATAAATACTGAGCGCCTTATAATTATTTTCAATTGCTTTTGAATAGTTGCTGAGCGATTCATAATTATTTGCCGTTATAGATAAAGCATCCCCCATTCCTGGTTTCCAATTTATAGAACTAAAAATTTCGTAAGCTTTATTCGCATTTTCCATGCTGGCAACATTATCGGATGTAGCCTTGTATATTTTTGCTTTGCTAACGTACGCTATACCTATTCCTTTTTTCCATTGTTGCTTTTGCGCAAGGGCAAGCGCCGTGTCAGCATAATGCATAGCTGCAGGCGGGTCTGTTGATATCAAAGCCTTAACTACCTTTATTATAAGTGTTACCTGGTCAGTATCGTTTGTTATTTTGGGAAGCTCATGCAAGAGGGAGTCAGCAAGCGCTTTCCCTTGCAAGGCCTGGGCATGCAACGGCTGCCGCCCAATGCTGGCAAATATCACCGCAATAAGAAGGAATCGAAAGTGCTTCAAATCTTTCATGATGGAGAAGACAGTTGCAGGAATAAAGATAACTTTTAAAATTACCTCTATCATGCACTTTTAAATTTCCTTTGAGCTGCTGGAATCGGAAGCCAGGATTTAAATGAGAGCCAGGATTAAGAACAAGCACTGCTAAGTATCCCAACAAGGGATGGCCTTGTGTTCTGACAATAATAACGCTAAGTACCCGGAAGTTTGCCAAAACCAGGAAGGTTTCCCTGTTTTTGATTTGAAGTGTCCTTAAAACCTCCTGGTTTCATGGAGATTTCGGGTTATACAGACGACCATGAGTATTTGGTATCACAATATTATTACTGGCCGTATCGGTTTTAAGGTTCCCTTAAGTGTAACATTAAACCCAATCCGGTATAGATATGCATCGGAGTCCCGTTCTGCAGTATCGGCAAAAAAGGTTACCGAATTCTGGCCAAAATTGGAGTCTCCTTCCCGGTCTTGAATACCAAAGGCATCAACTGCATGACCACTGTTTACGGCGGTATCCCTATTATATACAGAATTCATAGTAAAATAGGGCGCCCAGTATTCTATATGCAACCCTTTATCCATAGGCAATGCGGGAATAGGAATATTTAAAAAAATTCGTTCCCGTAACCAATTTTGTGATTCACCTTTAAGCCCGGTTAAAAAAACACCCGTTAAAACGTAAACAGTCCTGTTACTTTCTACATTGAATATAACCCAGTGCTGCGATACGATATCGCTGCCACTAAAATAATTTCTGTTTGGCATATAAATGTGATTTAATTTATTAGCTTACTCTTTACAAGGATTTTCAGCATACTCCTCATTTTCATTAATTACGGCAATTTTTGCGGGCGTTAAAACATGGATTAGCTATAATCGCCGGAATCAAAAATAGAACCTTGAACTAATTAGAAAAAGAGTGAAAGAACGGAGTTTTGAAACGTTTTTTGACGGTATTTGACAAGTAAATTCTCAGGCTTATGAGGAGAAAATACACACGGGGACAAACCTGTCTTTTTTTAAACCTATCCTAAAATGACATTCACCTTTTCTTTTGCAAATGGTATGGTAGTAAAATAAACCTTCGCAGGTAAAAATTGAACGTAAATCCGGATACATTTTATTTTAATGGAAAAATTGTTTATGAAAAACGATTACACCAAATAAGCTTGCAGAAGTTTTTTAGATGGGCGAAAAGAGGTTGAGCCTTAGAATGTTATCAAACATTTTCATTTAAGAAAGCCTCTATTAAGGAGAAAAAAAGCTGCATGGGCTTTAGCCCAAACAAAAAAGGATTGCCATCACCTACTTTTGCGGGCTTGATGAAAACAATAGACATATTTGGCTAAAGCCAAGCCCTTTCAACACTCCATCCACGACCTGAAGGTCGTGGCAATTAAAAAACAGCCTGGTGTTGTAATAGATCAAAGTAAAAACTCTTTGGTACAAATACGGTACTTCCTTCATTCACTGCAAACCTAAAGTCGTGGCAATTAAAAAATACCCTGGTATTAATAGATCAAAGTGAAAACCCTCTTCTACAAATACGATACTCCCTTCATTCACTGCAAATTCCTTGTCGTCCAATGTAAATGTGCCATTGCCTTTATGAAAAACGATTACACCAGATAAACTTGCAGGAGGTTTTTAGATGGGCGAAAAGAGGTTGAGCCTTAGAATGTTATCAAACATTTTCATTTAAGAAAGCCTCTATTATGTTGAAGGAATCAGCAAGCATTCTGCCCTGCCACCCATGGCCTTCATTTGGATAAAACACAAATTTATTACGTACACCCGCATCCGTTAGTTTTTTTTGAAGACTGAGCTGCTGCTCCTTATTCACTAATGGATCCAAGCCTCCCTGAAAAAGAAGCGTAGGCGGGGAATTTCCGGATACAAAATTAATAGGGCTCGAACTGGTATATATCTCCGGGTCCTCCGCAGGGGTTTTACCGGTAACCTGTCTTAATGTAAAGGGCACCAGTGGATTCAACGGATGTTTATATAATTCCGTAAGGTCCGTGGGAGCAAAAAATGAAACGATGGCCTTTGGTATCACAGGCTCCTTATATTTATAACCTTGCAATAATGCCAGTGTTCCTCCTGCGCTTACCCCCAGCAACACGACGTTCTTTGAAACTTCAAAGCTTGCAGACTTATTAATAACAAATTCCAACGCTGTCTTAACATCCATTTCCTGCGATGGAAACAAAGTATCCATACTGGTTGCCTGCCTGTAGGTTATATTAAAAAAGGCATAATCGGCCCAACGACGCTGCATAGGTTGGATATACGTTGAAAGTTCATCTTTGCTGCCACCGTTAAATCCGCCGCCATGTATGATCACCAAAATTTTCGTAGAAGATGCCGACCGGTTAGCCGGAAGATAAATATCCAGGACCTGCGCAGGATGTGAGCCGTAAGAGACATTTTTTAAAATTTGGCCACATGCACTGCAGAGGTTTGAATTGCCATCTGCAATTTTCAAATTCATTCCAGATACCTTTCCTTTCATTTCGTTTCATTCAACTTATTATAAAAAATCATCAAGTTTTATGCCTTAAATGAGGATGCTTATTATCAAATATTGGTTGGTTAGCTTTTTCTTAAAACAAAAAATATTTGGTAAAAACTGTAGAATTTGTTCCATAAAATTCCCTTATTTGTCTAATTTGAGAATAGAAAACAGGTTGAAAATTTCTAACGATCTTTTTATGCTTAACGGCCAGCCCTGTGATGGATTTATGCGTATATAATTACAGCCATTTTGAATAATAAGGAAGAGAAAATCAGGGGACAATGTTTCTGATAAGGTGAATAGACGCAGGGGTAATTTCTGCTAATCAATAAGACAACTTATTTTCCATGATTTTTATAAGGGCAACGGCTGACGAAAACTTCGTGGGCTTATTATATGAAAAATCTCAAAACATTATCAATCGCTATAAGCGGACTTATTCTCTTATCGGTGACGGCAAATGCGCAAACGGGAACGCTGGAGCTATGTTAACTTAAATACGTTAGCCATAAAGAGCGAAAGTATATATTTATTGAAGAAATGATTACTTATCCAAACATTAAAACCGTTAAATATCTCTGTGGTGATCATATAGAGAGTCCTTCCCAAAATACTGCTGTAACATGGTTGAATTTTTGTAACCAGGTTTATCTGTGAGATATGATCAGCATAATTATTCCAACCTTTAATGAAG
>JALZAJ010000280.1 GCA_030948465.1 Bacteroidota bacterium | reverse complement strand
AAAGGTTTTTCAACTTTACACGATTTTATTGGCCGCTCTGTGCCGGCGCTCACGCATTGGGAAGATCTGGATATTAACTACCACCATGTTGCCAACATCAACCAGGACAAATGTATTCATTGCGGGCTTTGTTACATCGCCTGCGAAGACGCAGCGCACCAGGCAATAAGTCTTACTCATGGAAATCCATATAACACCTATTCAATTAAAAAACCAGAATGTGTTGGTTGCAACCTGTGCCAGCTTATATGCCCTGTCACGAATTGTATAACGATGGTTGAACACCGGGTTGCCCCTGAATATCTTAACTGGAAGGAGTTTCAGGCAAGAGGATTGCCTTTGAATGATCACTGATTTTAAAGAGCATGAGAAGCGTTTGCGTTTCGGAAAACACATTTTCCTTATCATTTTAATTTATAAAATCACCTGGCTATTATTTTTCATTTTTTCCAAAATAACATTTTATGCAAAACGAAAGAAATAAAATACAATTGAGTGCAGTGGAGGATCATGGTGGCATTCTTACCATCCGCGGCGGTGGCCCTAGAAGAGACTGGAACGGAATTCATTATAAACAGGGCATGTCTGCAAAAAATGTTGGCTCTGCGAAGCTATCGGCCAACATCGCCACCATACCGCCCGGTGGCATTGCGTATGCTCATATTCACGTTGATTTCGAATTGATACTTTATATAATCCATGGAAAGGTGCGTCATGAATTTGGAGACGGGCTTAAGAAGGTGCTGGAGAATGAAGCCGGCGATTTCATCTATATAAAACCCGGTGTACCGCATGAAGTATTTAATATGAGCGACACAGAACCGGTCGTGGCGTTTGTTGCCCGCTCTTCTGCCGATGAATGGGATAATATTATTCCGTATGATCGTAACCAGGGGAAAAAAAAGGAAGCATAAAATTTTTAAAAGAATGGGGATTTATTCTTCTTCCGCAAAAATTCTCGTAAGTTTTAATTTGCTGACAGGAGAAACAATAAGCGGAAATTTTTCAACAGTAACATTACTTTGCTCCAGGCCAAATCCTCTTTCCTCGCTAAGACTTTTGGCTTTGATCCAAAAGTGTATTTTGACCAAAAGCTTTTCAAAAAACGGCAATTCATTATCCTGCGATAAAAACTTTTCCATTACAATAAATTGAAAATCACCGACAACATTGTTGCGTTGTAAACTTTCATAACGGCTTATAACATTCACTTCTTTATTTGCCACCATATCCTCAACTACTTTTTTAAACATCAGGTTGATGTGCGGTTCCATCCTAAAGCCAAGCCGGAATTCAATTCGTATCACTTCGTTAGGTATAATGGTCTCAACCGTATAATCGGAAGTATAGGGATCGTCCAGTGTATCCACATGCACAAACCAATAGATATCGGCTCGTTTCGGCTTCCTGTTTAAAATGGAATAAATAATTTTATGTTCGATCTCTTTTGGATTATTGGCGCTGGTGAGGTAAACAAGGTGCGTGGAATACTTGGGAATGGAAGTGTCGTTGCTAAGCTCTTGTATCAGCGGAAGGTATTGCTCCAGCCTTACAAATTCAACATACCGGTTTTTTACTTTTCTTGCCCTAAACCAAATATACATTACGGAAAACAGTCCGCCGCCAACGATCAATGTTACAAAGCCTCCATGCGGAAATTTATTAAGATTCGCAATTAAAAAACTTAATTCAATGGTTAGATAAACGGCAAGGTATAAATAGATGAGGGGTCTTTTTACCCGTTTGGAAACCAGAAAATTGGCAAACAAAATTGACGTTGCCAACATACACAACGTGATCGCCAGCCCGTAGGCAGCCTCCATATTAGATGAACTTCTGAAATAAAGACTGATGCCGGCACAGCCAACAAACAGCAGGGTATTAATTCCCGGAATATATAATTGGCCCCGCGCTTCAGTCGGATAATTAATTTTCATTTTAGGCCATAAATTCAATCGCATGCTTTCACTTATAAGGGTAAACGAACCGCTTATAAGGGCCTGGCTGGCGATTATAGCGGCCACCGTCGCAACGATGATCCCTATGATTTTAAACCAGTCCGGCATCACTCCATAGAAAGGATTAAATCCATTGTCGATAATTCTTTTTGTAAAAATTTCACCGGTATGATTAGCTAGCAGCCATGCCCCTTGACCGAGGTAATTTAAAATAAGTGCACTTTTTACGAAGACCCAGGATACGCGGATATTTCCCCTGCCGCAATGGCCAAGATCACTATACAAAGCTTCTGCGCCGGTAGTGCATAAGAAGACAGCGCCTAATAACCAAAATCCCCGAGGATAACGGGTTAAAACGTTTATGGCATAATAGGGATTAAAGGCTTTGAAAATATAGTATGCATCAAATAAATGCACAAATCCTAATGTCGCCAGCATCAGGAACCAGGTGCACATAATGGGACCGAACATTTTCCCGATGGAAGCCGTGCCAAATTGCTGGGAAAAAAACAGGAGAATTAAAATCCCGATAACGATATAAACGACCGTTGTTTCATTGATGTTGCTGAATAAATGTATCTGTTTTAATCCTTCAACTGCGGAAGTAACTGAAATGGGCGGAGTGATCATTCCATCAGCCAGCAGGGAAGCTCCGCCTATCATGGCAGGAAATACAAGCCACTTTTTCTGTCTTCGTACCAGGGCATAGAGCGAAAATATTCCACCTTCTCCCCGGTTATCCGCTTTCAGCGTAAGAGTTACATATTTTATGGTTGTTTGTAAGGTTAAGGTCCAGATGATGCAGGATAATGCGCCAAGTATAAGCTCCTGCGAAATAATTTTATCTCTTATAATCGCATTTAAAACGTAGAGAGGTGAGGTTCCTATATCTCCATAAATAATTCCTAACGCAATAAGTAAGCCGGCTGCGCTTACTTTATTCAGGTCTTTTTTCACTATAAATATTTAAGCTCTTATGATGCGAACTACCGCTTATCAGCATCAATTCTGTACAAATTTCGGTTGGTATTTATTTAGATTCAATAGCAAAAGTAAATCTTTATAAAATCCTTATACAGATGTTACTTTTTTTTATAGTGACCTTATAAATACCAGTTTACTTTTGTAATTCTTATGGAGCTTTTTATAAATAAAATAAGTAAAACGAGCCAGCTTTTGATCAGCATTTGCCTGGTGTGCTTTATTTCGGCTGTTTGCT
>JALZAJ010000275.1 GCA_030948465.1 Bacteroidota bacterium | reverse complement strand
TTCACTACCTGTACCTTACAATCATTCATAGCACCTGCATGTATAAACGATTCCAAAATGGATTTATAGGCGTCCTGAAGTTCAATGTATTTTCCAATAAGGCCAATGGTAACTTTATGCCGGGGATGCTTTAGTTTTTCAAGAAACTCTTTCCATTTGCCCATATCAGGTTCGTTGTAATTGGTGATTTGCAATTTTTTCAAAACTATCAAATCAAGTTTTTCGCGCAACATGGCAATCGGCACTTCATAAATGGTAGATGCATCAGCCGCTTCAATTACCGCGTTTTCTTTAACGTTGCAAAACAGTGCAATTTTTCTTTTGAGATCATCTCCGAGTGGTCTTTCTGTTCGGCAAACAAGAATGTCGGGATGAATGCCGTTTTCACTCATTAGTTTCACGCTGTGCTGAGTTGGCTTTGTTTTAAGCTCCTTTGCCGCCTTAAGATAAGGGACGAGTGTAAGGTGAACAATCAGGCAATCTTCTTCAGGCATTTCCCATTGTAACTGTCGCACCGCCTCGATAAAAGGCAGACTTTCGATGTCACCGACGGTTCCCCCAATTTCGGTAAGGATTACATCGTACTCTTTTTTTTCACCAAGTAACAGCATTCTGCGTTTAATCTCATCCGTTATATGCGGAACTACTTGTACTGTCTTGCCAAGATAGTCGCCTTCTCTTTCTTTATTAATCACCGTTTGATATATGCGGCCGGTAGTTACATTATTTGCCTGCGTTGTATGGATATTGAGGAAACGTTCATAATGACCAAGATCCAAATCTGTTTCTGCACCATCTTCTGTAACATAGCATTCGCCGTGTTCATAAGGATTTAATGTGCCGGGGTCAACATTAATATATGGGTCAAATTTTTGTATAGTGGTTCTTAACCCCCTCGCCTGTAATAGTTTAGCAAGAGAAGCGGCAATAATGCCTTTACCCAAAGAAGAAGTAACGCCTCCTGTAACAAAAATATACTTGGCCATTTTTTTTAAATTAATTTTTAAATAAAATATACTAACAATGAAATTGCTGTCAACGAATAAATGTTAGTTAACAATTTCTTTGATTCGAATACTAAAAAAAGTGACCGGCGGAAAGTAAGTTGAATTGTAAAATCCGTGAGGTCATGCAAACTTACAGCTAATAATTCACGCTAAAAAAAGCAAAATTTTAATTGTGGAAAAAACCTTTATAATGAGAAGGCAGGCAGACCAACTAATTTATGTATGGGAAATAACGAGTTACTAAAAACGTAGGCACGGGTTTATTTAGAAGATTTTTTTTGGATCAAATAATTTCTTACATAATCATCTATGCCATTCTCTAATGAATACATTGGTTCCGAATAACCAGCTTCTCTTAGCTTTTGCATGTGCGCCTGTGTATAATATTGATACGTATTCCGGATATCTTCCGGCATATCAATGTATTCAATTTCCGGGTTGCGGTCGAGCCCTTTAAAAGTCGCTTTAACCAAATCGTTAAATGTGCGGGCCACACCGGTTCCTACATTATATATTCCGGAAATAAAAGGGTTAGATCCTTTTTGCCAGCATTCTAAAAACCAAAAACATATCCTGAGAACATCCTTAACATAAATAAAATCTCTAAGTTGTTCTCCATTTTTAAATCCTTCTTTGTGAGATTTGAAAAGCTTTACGAAACCTTTACTAATTATCTGATTATAGGAATGAAAAATTACACTGGCCATTCTTGCTTTATGGTATTCGTTGGGACCATAAACATTGAAAAATTTTAAACCTGCCCATGCGGGAGGAGATTGTAAATGAGGTGAAGAATTATTTTTTTCAATTTCCAAAAGAACCCATTTATCAAATTCATTTTTGGAAATACCGTATGGATTTAATGGCTTGAGAGCCGGGATAATTTGGTGATCGTCTTTATATCCTAATTCGCCTGAGCCATACGTTGCCGCTGAAGAAGCATATACAAGTGGAATGCTATGTAATGCGCAGTAGTCCCAAACTTTTTTAGAATACGCCACATTTAAATGCTCATGAACTGAATAGTCAAATTCAGTAGTATCGGTTCTCGCGCCTATGTGATAGAAAAAAGAAATTTCAGTTTTTTGATTCTCAAGCCAATCGAAAAAATTTTCTCTTTCAACTTTAATTAAAAAACTTTTTCCCTTAAGGTTTATATCCTTTTCACCAGGTGAAAAATCATCGACAAGAATAAGATTTTTGTAACCTTTATCATTTAAAAAACTTACAAGGCAACTTCCAATAAAGCCTGCAGCACCCGTCACCACAATGGTTGATTGTTTATCCATTACTCTGGCAGATACGTTTTAAAATAATTTCCAATTGCATTGTCATATTTTTCATTCCATTCTTTAATAGTTCCCCAGTTTTCATTATCTACATTTATTTCCCCGGATGTAACATGACCTAATTTTTGAAAAGAAATAGATAAAGAAGATTCGAATGCTGCACTGTTTTCTTTTGATACGGATACAACCACTCTTCCCTGTGCTTCGCCAAACAAAAATGCATCTTTCCGTATATCTTCTTTGCTTTGCTCAATTTTAAAGCCTAATGACCGGTTAAAACCACTTTCAGACAGCGTTACAAAAAGGCCGCCTTCACTTATATCATGAGCAGACTCGATAACTCTATTATTAATCAGGTTACTAACTGCTTCGTGTAAACGAAATTCTTCTTCAAGGTTGAAATACGGGGCAGGAGAAAATTCTACATTGCATATTTTATGCAAATACTCCGAGCATCCGAGATCATTTTTGTTTTCTCCTAATAGGTAAATTATATCACCTTCATTTTTGAAATCAAGCGTCATTTTATTTTTCACATCTTCAACGAGGCCTACCATACCAATCACCGGAGTGGGATATACCGGTCCGGAGGGCGACTGGTTATAAAAACTGACATTACCACCTGTTACCGGAGTTTCAAATTTTGTGCAGGCTTCAGTCATTCCTTTTATACTTTCTACGAATTGATAATAGACTTCAGGATCATAGGGATTTCCAAAGTTGAGGCAATTAGTAACTCCCAAAGGCTTACCGCCACTGCACACAATGTTTCGTGCTGCTTCACTCACTGCGATCATGCAGCCGATGTAAGGATCGGCAAACACATAGCGACTGTTACAGTCTGTAGTGAGAGCCAGGGCTTTTTTTGTTCCCGCCACCGCTACCACTGAAGCGTCGGAAGGGGCATTTGTATTGAGATTAGCGGTGCCAACCATGCTATCATACTGATCAAAAACCCATTTTTTAGAGGCGATATTAGGTAACTGAATTATTTTTTCAGCAACGGCTCTTATATCTGCCGGCTCTGGGATACTGCTTAAATTAAATGTTTTTATTTTTTCAAAATAGCGGGGAGTTTCATATTCCCGATCATATACCGGTGCTCCGCCTCCCAATACAAGGCTATCTGCGGGCATTTCTGCTTCCAGTATATTATTCATGTAAAACCTAAGTTTCCCTCCGTCAATCACCTCGCCAATGCGTGAGCAAGGCAAATCCCACTTTTCAAAAATTCCGACGACTTGTTCTTCACTGCCTTTTTTGATCGTCAACAGCATTCTCTCCTGGCTTTCGCTTAATAATAATTCCCAGGATTTCATATTCTTTTGTCTCGTAGGAACCTTGTCGAGATCGATCTTCATGCCTACACCACCTTTAGCACTTGTTTCAGCCGTAGAGCAAATAATTCCCGCTGCGCCCATGTCCTGCATACCCACAATTGCGCCGGTTGCAAGAACTTCAATGCATGCCTCCAGTAATTTCTTTTCCTGGAAAGGATCGCCTACTTGTACAGCAGGTAAGTCTTCCGCACTCTTTTCAGTAATGTCAGCCGATGCGAAAGCTGCGCCTCCCATACCATCTTTGCCCGTCGCGCTTCCGGCAATAAAAACAGGATTTCCCAAACCGGTTGCTGTAGCGCTAACTGTTTTTCCTAACTGAACTACACCGGCACTCATGGCGTTTACCAGCGGATTAGTGTGATAACATTCTTCAAAATAAATTTCGCCGCCAACAGTGGGAACTCCAAAACAATTTCCATAATGAGCTATACCATGTACGACGCCACTTAATAAATGTTGGGTTTTGTCATGGTTCAAGTTTCCAAACCGTAATGAATTTAAAGTAGCCACAGGCCGGGCGCCCATAGTAAAAATGTCACGATGAATTCCGCCAACGCCGGTTGCGGCGCCTTGAAATGGCTCAATTGCTGAAGGATGGTTATGGCTTTCAATTTTAAAAACTACCCCTAAGCCATCTCCAATATCCATGAGACCTGCATTTTCTTCCCCGGCCTTTACAAGAAGCCTTGAGCCTTCACGAGGTAAAGTTTTAAGCCATTTGATCGAGTTCTTGTAGCTGCAATGTTCACTCCACATTACTGAGTAGGCACTTAATTCCGTGAAATTTGGCGTGCGGCCAAGTATATTAATAATCCGGTCAAATTCATCTTTTTTTAAGCCGAGTTTTTCTGCAGTTTCAAATGTGATTTCCATAATTTTCTTGAAGCGCAAACTTACAATCTCCTGAACTTTATCTGCTTAAACAAGTGTAATTATTTTAACTAACTTCCCACAATTAAAAATAATTAATGGGTTATTTATTGTTTATTTTCTATGCAATTTTCTTTTGCTGGCTTATAACCCGAATTAAATTTTTTACTGAAAGCGGATTGTCTAACCGGCTTTTGATCATTCTTTTTCTGATAAGAATAATTGCCAGTCTTGCAAATGATTATATAAATCTTTACTATTATCCCGTATCCGATTCCGTTTCCTTTCACGAACAGGGAATTGTGGAGTATAACCTGCTTTTCAGTAATGTTCGTGAATATTTCACTAACATCTTTCATACTAATTATACTAACTATTCCGGTTTTATCGAGAGTTCCGATTCGTTCTGGAATGATTTAAGAACCAATAT